>CALCGX010000058.1 GCA_937901225.1 uncultured Bacteroidales bacterium
TGGGGACTCTTCGGGCGCAATACTCGGAGTGCGTTCCGTCGCACTCCTTCACGTATATCCTACGTAATTGACAGCGGAAAGATTAAGGTTAGCCCTATACCAACTTTAACACTATAACATAAAAAAAAGAGTCGAAACTCTTTTTTTTTACTAACAAGGCTATTTTTTTATCGCAAACGATCAGCGGCGCGGACAAGGGCTTCATCCTTCAATATACGGCGAGTTGCCATCATCGTCAACACCACGTTCACCAACGGAATGGCTGACCACATCGTAAGATACCACGAGATCCCCTCTAACTCCCCTTTCGAAGGGGAGAACTCTACCCCTTCAAGGGGGAGATGGTGGACGTCCAAAGGCTCATAACCCTTCACGATATACGCCACATACAATGCCAACAATGCATAGTAACCCAAGCACAACACCACATTCATGATATTCAATCGTACTTGCAACAAACGACGCTTATACATGCCTATCGTCACCAACGCCAACAGCGGAATAGCAATGCTCATCACTGCCAAGGGCCATTTATCCAATGCATGCAATGACACATAATCCGTGGCTCCGGGCAACAAAAACTCCACCGGAGAAAAAATGCACAACAACGTGCCTAAAATAACTACCAACAATAGGTATAATGTTTGAATTCTTTGAATCATTGTTTTAATGTTTAGTGAACGCCCGCAAGCGGGCTACTATTTAGTGTTTAGAATCGATTAATTGACACAAATCATTGACCAATTGATACCGCTCACCTGTGGCAGGACATGTCGCAAAGCCCTCTTGATCAAACTTCAACTTCTCACCATGGCGGCTCACCCACCCCACTCTACGCGCGGGATTACCCACCATCAACGCAAAAGCAGGCACATCCTTCGTCACTACCGAACCAGCACCTATCAAGCAGTACTCGCCCAACGTGTTGCCACAGACAATCGTAGCATTGGCTCCCACCGAAGCACCACGGCCAATCAAGGTATCCTTATACTCATCCTTGCGACTCACTGCCGAACGAGGATTGATCACGTTGGTAAACACCATGCTCGGACCGAGGAACACATCATCGCCGCAGCGAACACCCGTATAGATGGACACATTATTCTGCACTTTGCAGTTACGACCCAGCACCACGCTTGGCGACACCACTACATTCTGACCTATATTGCAATCCTCACCTATCTGACAACCCGACATCACATGCGAGAAATGCCAAATCTTAGTGCCTTTGCCTATCACACAACCCTCATCTACATAAGAGGATTCGTGTACAAAATAATCGTTTTGCATTGTTTATAAGTTTAAAAGTTCAGGGGTCAAAAAAACGCTTTAAAAATATCATTACCATTCGCAAAAATCATCAGCGCAAGCAATATCCAAAGACCAATATTATTGGCTACCTCAAGAAACTTATCGCTTGGCTTCTTGCCTGTGATAATCTCCCACAACAGGAATAAGATATATCCACCATCCAACACAGGAATGGGCAAGAAGTTCATAAACGCCAATACCAAACTCAAGAACGCTGTCATATACCAAAAATCAGCCCATATCCATACCGGAGCAAACATACTACTAATCGCACCAAAGCCACCTAATGACTGTGCACCTTCCTTCGAGAAGATCAAGCGGAATTGCTTCACATACATCACCAATTTATCCCAACCCAATTGAATGCCAGCAGGGATGGCTTCAAACAAAGTATAATCCGTATGCACTGGCGTATAGAAAGCATTCGCCGTCTTGGGGTAAACGCCTATCTTGGCTTGGTCGCCGATAAACAAACGCGCTTGCATGGCCTCACCGCCACGATAGAAAGTAAGCGTCACACTATCGCATGGATACTTAGCCAACTCGTTGGTTATTTGCACATAGCACAGCCCTTGTGCATCATTCACACCCACAATACTATCGCCCTGGTGCATATCAGCAAACGATGCTGCACCACCTGGCATCACCGAATCAACCACAAAAGGCATAAAATATGAAACTGGCACCATGCCACGCTTCACATACGACTTATCGGCACGCGCCTTCTCGCGCTCCTCATGATCCAACTCATTCTGCAATGCTAAAAAGCGATTACACAAGTCCTCTGACATGGTGAGTGCCACGGTATCCGTACCACGCAACACAACGACATCGCGTTTTCCTTCGAGGATGATTGTTTCCACCACATCAACCAAACTCTGTGGCTCTTCACCGTTGATAGTGAGGATCTTATCTTGTTGTTGAAAGCCCTCGCCCACCAATATATCCGAATAATACAATCCTGTATCCACTTGGCTCAGAGGCAGTTCATCCTTACCCCAGCAGA
Organism: uncultured Bacteroidales bacterium; assembly: GCA_937901225.1. Lineage (GTDB taxonomy): Bacteria > Bacteroidota > Bacteroidia > Bacteroidales > Paludibacteraceae > Colicola. The sequence continues at coordinate 2,318 of CALCGX010000058.1, forward strand.
AAAGCACCATACTAAACAATGCCAACGCTGCCACAAAATTCACCAATATACCACCGATGATGATACATAGGCGTTGCCATACATTCTTCGAGCGGAACTCCCATGGTTGTGGCTCTGAAGGCAAGTCAGTAGCTGCTTTGGTCTCATCTACCATACCAGAAATAGCACAATAGCCGCCAAATGGTACCCATCCCATACCCCATTCGATGGAATCGGGATAACGACGCCAATCATCTTCAGGAAGAGCATTCAACTCCTCATCGGTCATTGGACGATAGATAACATTACCTTTCTCATCCTTCTTCTCATTGCCCATTGCATCCAATACGGGCACAGCCGCTGGCTCTACATTAGGCGCAAAAAAACGCACATGCCATTTGCCGTTGAATTTCTTGGCACGGATGATGGAAAACTTAGGATTGAAAAACATATAGAACTTCTCCACACGTGTCTTAAAAAGTCGTGCAAAGAGGAAATGCCCCAACTCGTGAATCATCACGAGAATACTAAGAGCAAGTATCAATTGTAACCACTGCATTCGTGTTCGGCAATCTCACGCATTGACTGACGCCTTGCGTCATTGGGCGCTCGATGCCTCCACTCTATCCTCGAAGCCACGAGCTTCTCGGATGTTTTCGAGGGAGACTCCTCCGTGCCGTCGGAGGGATTTATTTAGTTAATTAAAAAGTTTCAAAGTTTCAATAGTTCTTTTGCTATTTTTCGTGCCTCTTTGTCTGTTTGCACGTAGTCTTCATACGTTGGCTCAGTGATAAAGCTGGTCGTTGCCATGGTCTGCTCAATCACCTCCGACATTTGCAAGAACCCACATTTACCTTCGCGGAATGCCAAGTTCACCACTTCGTTGGCTGCATTCAATATACATGGCATATTTCCACCCTTCTCCATGGCCTCATACGCCAATCTCAGGTTAGGGAATCGCTGCATATCGGGTTCCTCAAAAGTGAGTTGCTTCACAGCAAAGAGGTCCAATCGTGGTACGTCGCTCAGCCAACGCGCTGGATAAGTCAGCGCATACTGAATCGGAATACGCATATCGGGCGTACCCAATTGCGCTTTCACGCTACCGTCCACAAACTGCACAGCCGAGTGAATCACCGATTGAGGATGTACCAGCACCTGAATCTTCTCCACAGGTATATCAAACAGCCAACGCGCCTCAATGACCTCAAAGCCCTTGTTCATCATACTCGCTGAGTCGATGGTAATCTTCGCGCCCATCTCCCAGTTAGGGTGTTGAAGTGCTTGCGCTGCTGTCACGTGCTGCATCTGCTCATATGTAAACGTACGAAAAGGCCCTCCGCTGGCAGTGAGCAATAGTTTTTCTACGCTATGCATATCCTCACCCACCAGCGATTGGAATATAGCCGAGTGTTCGCTATCCACTGGCAGAATACTCACTTGATGACGTTTAGCCAAACGGCAAATGATCTCGCCTGCTACCACAAGCGTTTCCTTATTAGCAAGTGCGATGGTTTTCTTCGCCTTGATAGCCTCTATCGTTGGTCGCAAGCCAGCATAGCCTACCATAGCAGCCACTACCACATCGATTGCAGGCATTGTCACCATCTCGGCGATTGCTTTCTCCCCAGCCATCACCTTGATAGGTAGATCGCTCAGGGCCTCACGCAGAGGTTGATACAAACGCTCATCGGCTATGCAAACCACAGCGGGATTAAACTCCAACGCCTGCTGAATCAGCAAATCCAAACTACGATGTGCAGACAAGGCATAGACACTAAACTCATTAGGGTGCTGACGCACTACGTCCAATGTTTGTGTGCCAATACTGCCCGTACTACCAAGGATTGCAATTTGTTTCATATGCTATACGAAAGATATACTAAAGGTGTACCAATTAAAACGCGATGACTTCCTCTGGATTGATGGCTTTGCCGCCTTGCCACAATTCGAACCACAACGGCTCATCTCCCATGATGGCAATACTCTCGCCTGCTGTCACGGCATTGCCCACTTGCTTGAGCGGTTTCAATACATGGCGATAAACCGACAGATAATTATCGTGCTGCAATAGGAGGGTATAGGTATTGCCTATTTCATAATTCACGTACACCACTGTACCCGCCAATACGGCCGTCACATTTTCTTTTTCTGGTGTTCGGATAGCCACTCCGTATTTATTCTCCTTGGGGGCATATGGCTGTACGATGACACCATGTGCTGGTCGAAAGAAAGATAATACGGGTGCATTGTTGGCAACATCAAAGAGTTGTAGAAAATCCTTCTCTTTCGCCTCGTATTGCGCCACAAACTCAGCTGTAGCTTCGCTCTTAGCTTCGAGCAATTGTTCGCGCATGATGATCTGCATCGAATCAAGACTTTGCACCGTATCAGAGTGTACTTCACCTGCTACTACTTGCTTGATGATATTGAGGTATTGTCGTTGCAATTCCAACGATGTTCCCAGCGAATCCAATCGCGCGGACTCTGCCACCAATTCATGGCGAATATTCTCAGAATAGCCTGGCAGATAATTCCTTACTGGCGTATAGAGTATGACCAAAGAGAACAACGCCAACGAAAGCAAAAACAATATAGCCACCACCACAATGGCTCCCCACCCGCTTAGGTGGAGATACCAATGTTCGGCTAATGTATCCTCATTCAGTACGCTAATGCGATATTTCTCTCGCAACCGCAGCCAGAGTGATATTTTCTTCTTATCTTCAGTCAAAATCCTTATTTTTTTACGTTACACCCACATTATCTCCCTCGAAGGGGATTCAGAGGGAGGTCATTTAATTGAGTATTGTACAACCTTCACAAGGTTTCAGTTGCTTGAAGAAATCGTTGCCCTTGTCGTCCACAAGAATAAATGCAGGGAAGTTCTCCACTTCGATTTTCCAGATGGCTTCCATTCCCAATTCTGGATATTCTACGCATTCTATCGACTTGATATTCTCTTGCGCCAAGATTGCAGCCACCGATTGAGCCGAGGTAGAAGCCACCATGCTTTTGGCAAGCATTGGTCACATCGATAGAGCGGTTACCCTTAGCCAACATGATCATGCTACCACCATTGTCTTGGAACTCATCCACGTATGGATCCATACGACCTGCGGTAGTTGGGCCCATTGATCCGCAAGGCATACCTGCTGGAGTCTTCGCTGGTCCAGCGTAATAGATTGGGTGATTCTTCAAGTATTCTGGCATACCCTCGCCTGCGTCCAAGCGTGCTTTGATCTTAGCGTGAGCGATATCACGACCTACAATAATCGTGCCGTTCAAACTCAGACGTGTGCCAATAGGATATTGGGTCAATATCTTGCATACATCCGCCATTGGTTGATTGAGGTCAATGCGTACTGCATCACCTTCGCCTGCCTGACGGAGTTCCTCTGGAATAAGACTTGCAGGATTATTATCCATCTTCTCAATCCAGATACCATCCTTATTGATCTTGCACTTGATATTACGGTCAGCCGAGCAACTTACGCCCAAGCCGATTGGGCAACTTGCACCGTGGCGAGGCAAACGAATCACGCGGATATCGTGCGCCATGTACTTACCACCGAACTGTGCACCCAAACCAATCTTATATGCCTCCTTCAGGAGTTGCTCCTCCAGCTCAATATCGCGGAATGCACGACCAGTCTCATCGCCTGTAGTAGGCAATGTATCGTAGTAGTGAGTAGAAGCCAACTTCACGGTCAGCAGGTTCTTCTCTGCACTCGTACCGCCAATCACAAAAGCAATATGATATGGAGGGCAAGCCGCTGTACCAAGGCTCTTCATCTTCTCTACGAGGAATGGAATGAGTGTGCCAGGATTTTGGATACGCGCCTTGGTCTCTTGATAGAGGTAAGTTTTGTTAGCAGAACCACCACCTTTGGTCACACAAAGGAAGTGATATTCCATACCTTCGGTAGCCTCCAAATCAATTTGTGCTGGCAAATTGCACTTGGTATTCACCTCGTCATACATATTGAGTGGTGCGTTTTGTGAATAGCGAAGGTTGCGCTCAGTATAAGTCAAATATACGCCTTTAGAAAGTGCTTCCTCATCGCAATAGCCAGTCCATACTTGTTGTCCTTTCTCGCCGTGAATAATGGCAGTACCTGTATCTTGACACAATGGCAATTGACCTTTGCATGACACTTCTGCGTTGCGAAGGAAGGTCAATGCTACATATTTGTCATTGGCACTTGCTTCTGGGTCGCGAAGAATCTTAGCCACTTGCTCGTTGTGACTACGACGAAGCATAAAACTCACGTCAGAGAAGGCTGCATTAGCCATCTTTGTAAGACCTTCCGCCTCAATTTTGAGGATAGGTTTACCTTCAAACTCGCTAACCGACACATGGTCTTTGGTCAGCAAATAATACTCTGTTTCATCCTTACCAAGTTGAAACATTGGTGCATACTTAAATTCCATATCTTTGGTGTTTTATTAGTTTATTCGCATTATCGCATAATCGGCTGCAAAGGTACAAAAAAAAAAGAATATATGCAAGATTTTGAGCGAAATTTTATTGAATGCAAAGACAGGGCACTTTTTCGTTGGAAAAGAGCCCTGTCTGCATATGGCATGAGGAGTTATATGTAAAAACAAGTAAGGAATTACTTATCCGCTTTGACAATCTCTTCAGCACGAGAGAGCGCACCATTGATATGATTGCGAACATTCTCACGTCCGATAAGTGCAACCAAGCCTGCCTTCTCTAAGGTAGCAAACACACGCTCATTAACTCCCGATAATACCAAAGTCATACCACAACGTTGTGAACGGAAATAAAGTTGCTCCAAGTTGTGGATACCTGTCGAATCAATAAACGACACCTTACGCATACGCAAAATACGCACCTTCTGTCCGTCGGTACCTATACGTTGGCTAATCTCGTCAAACTTGTTGGCAATACCGAAGAAATAAGGACCATCAATCTCATATACTTCAGTATATGGAGGGATGTGTAATTTCTCCAAATCATTACCATGCAAGCGAACATCGTTTTGATGCGTAGGGTCAATCTCATCGGAGAAAGAACGAATGACAGTGGCCTCATTAGTACGCTTAAGGAAGAGAATAACTGCCAAAAGCAATCCTACTTCGATAGCAATCGTAAGATCAAAGATAACTGTCAGGATGAATGTGACAACCATCACAATAAAGTCAGATTTAGGCGCTTTGGCAAGTCCAACGATGGAGCGCAATCCTAACATATTGTAGCTTACAACGAGTAAGACACCAGCCAAACATGCCATAGGTATCATACCAACTAGAGGACCGAAACAAATCAACACTAGCAATAGTACGCCAGCATGCACGATACCCGCAACAGGTGTACGACCACCGTTGTTGATATTCGCCATAGTACGAGCAATAGCTCCTGTAGCAGGTATTCCACCAAAGAACGGCGTAACTACGTTAGCAAGACCTTGAGCAATGAGCTCAGTATTGGAATTATGCTTATCGCCTATTACACCATCAGCAACCATTGCCGAAAGCAATGACTCAATGGCACCCAACATAGCTATCGTAAAGGCAGATGGGAAAAGATCTTGCACCAAATTGAGCAATGTTTGTCCCTCTGTGAGATTCAATGCAGGAAGATGGGGAGCAGGAATACCACTGGGCAATGTGTATAAGTCGCCAATTGTAGTAATGGATGTAATACCACCAAACTTACGCAAGAGCCAAACTATCAATGTCATCAATACAATGGCTACCAACGAGCCTGGTATCTTCTTACTGATTTTGGTAGCCCCAATGATAATAAACAACGAAGCTATACCAACTGCAAATGCCCACCAATTGATATCGCGCCAATGCTCCACATAGCATACCCACTTGTGAATAAAATCAGCAGGTGCATTTTGTATGCCCATACCAAAAAGGTCATTCATTTGGGTAGAGAAAATAGTCACAGCAATACCCGCTGTAAAGCCTACTACAATAGGATATGGGATAAACTTGATGACTGTTCCAAGACGGCACAATCCCATTATCACCAGTATGATACCGGCCATAACAGTTGCAATGGCAAGGCCTGCAATGCCAAACTCCTGTATGACACCATAGATGATGACGATGAAGGCACCTGTGGGGCCACCAATCTGCACCTTTGAACCACCG
>CALCGX010000059.1 GCA_937901225.1 uncultured Bacteroidales bacterium
CCACGTTACCGGCCATATCATACAAACCAAAATCATTTGGTTTAAATTTACCAACTGGCAAAGTTGCAGTACCAGTATCATCGTGATAAGAACCACGATAAGGCTTGAAGTTTGCAAGGAAGCAACCTTCTGCATCACGAGCATATTTATCACCCCAAGGATACATCGCCATCTTACGACCACCACGAGCAGCATACTCCCACTCCGCCTCTGTTGGCAAACGATACGCATTGGTCATCAAGCCACCAACATCCTTCAAGAAACTAGTACGCCAATGGCAGAACGCATTAGCTTGCTCCCATGTTACTCCCACTACTGGATACTCTGCATAACCTGGCATCCAGAAATAGCCATGCAACAATGGATCGTTGTATGAGAATTGGAAATCGCGTGACCAAACCATCGTATCTGGATACACACTAATTATAGTATTAGTAACAGCATCCTTAGGCTCACGCAATGGACGTTCAATAGTCTTTGACAAAATGGCACCATTTTCCACCCAGAAAGTATCTACACGAACTGTAGCACCTTCTGGATATGTTCCCGTGGTAATATCAAAGCGGTTAGCATTCTTCTTTACCTCATCAATATTCATCCAGCTATAATCATAATGAAGCTTCGTTGTACGAAGTGCGCCACGACCCTCTGCATAGAACATAGGAGACAAAGCCTCTGCCGTTGGATCATCTGGCACAAAACGATCCTCCCATGGAATTTTACTCTTCCAGTTAATACGAGGCATTACATCTTCATCTACCTCGTATTCACTTTGGAGCGCATACTCACTATCCTCTCCCATCTCTTCAATGAGATATCGATAAGCAATTGAGTCACGCACCCAATTCACGAACTGGCGATACTCATTATTAGTTATCTCACTCTCATCCATCCAAAAAGCATGCACAGTAGCCATAATGTTATTGTCGTCTTGACTAAACACCGCAGACTGTGAATTTGGACCCATCAAGAATGAACCTTTACGAATAAATACCATTCCATAAGGGTGCGCCTCTTGGAATTGAGAATCCTTTACTGCTCCTACCAATTCACCTGCAGGAGGATTACATCCCACCATACAGCAAACTAAAACTAAAATTGGCAATAATTTTAATAGTTTCATATCTAATTTTGTTTTATAAATATCTTATACTTTTATATTTATTCGTTCGCTTTGGCTTCAGCACGTTAAACCCGTATGCCAAATACAATTCATGCGAACCATAACTCTCTTTCAATAAGTTGTTTGCAGGCATCTCATAAGTATATCCCAACTGCAATCCATTGATGATATCCACACCCAAAATCACATTCACACTACCTGCTATTCGGTATCCCAAACCAAAACGAAATCGCTCTCTCAGTTGCGCCAACATGGTCAAATTCACATCCCATGCCCTAAAATCCGTTTGCAACATCGCACTTGGCATCATCACCCAATCCTTATTCTTCAATCGCCAATTATATCCTCCTGCCGCATACAACGTCCCTCGCACTCTAATCGACGACTTATCTGACCACTGCAAGGTTGGATTCGTTACGTGCCCATAACTCACGCCTGCCCACCAACTTGCTGCCGAATAATACACACCTACTCCTAAATCAAACCCCATTCCCGAAGCCCCCTTTTCACTGCTTCCCGAAGTATTTGGCACAGCCTCATCACTCCCCACGTGATAATCATCATTTCCATCCCCAAGATCCACACTATCCACCGCAAAACTCAAGTTCATAAATCCCAATTCAGCTCCTATGCTCAAATACCCCTTGCCCAATCGCAATTTGTAAGCATATCCCGCATACAAACTTTGATTCGAAAACAAACCAAACTGGTCATTCACAAAGCGCACACCTGCGCCATGCATCGTTTTCCCAATCGTAAACGGCGAAGAAAACGAAAAATATGTTGTCATCGGCGCACCATCAATCCCCGTAAAATCCATACGATGGCTACCATACACGCGCATCAGCTCACCATCTCCCACCGCGGCGGGGTTATAGGTCGCCTGCATAAACATATATTGTCCTATCTGCGGATCAAATTGTGCCTTTACAATACCAACGCACAACAACCAACCTAGACAAAGAACAATATAGCGTCTCAACATACCGCTTTACTTCCTTTCAACAAAGCATCAATACTCCTCTTCGTCAAAAAAGAAGTCCTCTTTTGTTGGATAATCAGGCCACAAATCCTCAATCGACTCATACATTTCCTCATCATCCTCTATCTCTTGGAGGTTCTCTATCACCTCTAATGGAGCACCTGTACGCATAGCGTAATCCAACAACTCATCCTTTGTTGCTGGCCATGGAGCATCCTCAATTTTCGTAGCTAATTCTAAAGTCCAATACATAACTCAAAGGTGCATACTATGCACTAAATTACAAAATAGGGCGCAAAAGTAGTAAAAAAATCCCATATATGCAAATTTTTTCTCACTTTTTCGCTATTTTTCCCAAACTAGTGGCTCTATTTCCATCTTTTGCCCCACAAATCGAGCCAAAACAAAGCAATAATCGCTCATTCGATTCACAAAGCGCAACCACACTTCAGCATTGCCCTCACATCCCATTGCCACCATCAATCGCTCTAATCTACGCGCCACCGTGCGGCACACATGACACAAGGCTACCTGCTCGTTTCCACCAGGCAAAACGAACGCACGAAGAGGCTGCAATTCTGCATCCATCTCATCTATCCAACCCTCTAATTGGCACACATTTTCCGCCTTAAACTCCATGTCCGACCCTGCCAAAACTGCCCCTAAATCAAACAACCTATTTTGCACCCAGCACAAGTCCTTATCCAGTTTGTCAGCGCAATTTATCCCGCTGTTTTTGAGCGAATTACGCAACAAACCAACAAAGCTATTCAACTCATCCGCAGTGCCATATGCATCCAGTCTCACATCTGCTTTACTTACCCGTTTGCCCGTCGCCAACGAGGTCATTCCTTTGTCACCTGTTTTTGTGTAAATTTTCATTTTCGCAGTTGCTTTTATTACCACACGCCACCCCGAAGATATCCCGAAGATACCCCGAAGATAGCCTAATTAAAATTAAATGCGCATTTTGTAGTGTTTTCGCCAATAATGTTTATCAAAAAACACCAATCCCATCCTATACAAATCCATGGTAGTCGTCACCCGTTCATCCGCACAAATCGCCTTCCACGCCTTCTCCATATCCTCATTATAGTGAATATCATCCACCACTACCACACTTTTCTCGTGCACACGCGACGCAAGCGCGTTGAAATAGGTCAATGTCGCTTCATACGTATGATTCGCATCAATAAACGCCACATCTATCCCACTCAAACTGTCAACTGCCAACTGTAAACTGTCAACTGCCAACTGTAAACTGTCCACTGTAATCTCCCCCACCACGCACGCTATATTCTTCAAACCTAATTTTTCCCAATTCTCTTGAGCCACTTCAGCCACCGCAGGACAGCCCTCATAGGTCACCACCTTATTCCTGCTATCCATCGCCGCTAAGTATGCTGTCGTCACGCCTAAACTCGTTCCCAGTTCCACAATCGTTAACCCTTTCCTATCTTCTAACGCCTCATCGCCAATTCCTCCCCTCGAAGGGGAAGTCAAGAGGGGTCTCCCGAGCCACCCCACCAATCGCGCCAACAATTGTGCATCTTTCCGCCTTGCCAAACTCCCCTTCGCTATATCACACACACGCCTCTTATCTCTCAACGCTAAACTGCCTGCGTTTGCGTCATTCTCTAAACTGCGCACTCTCTTCCCGCTTCCATAATCTACAAACGCCACTTCACTCTTGTCTGCCAGCATTCTAGCACGACATTCTTCTATCTTCCGCCACGCATAATAGCCATTCTTATCGCGCATCACCAGCCTCGCCCACTCAAACAGATAAGGCGAATGTACCCCATGCCCACCCGTATTTCGAGCGGTCAATTGGTGTTTCATCCATGATGTGATACGATATATACCCGTACGTACTAACATAAACCGCTGCAAAGATACTACTTTTTTTACAAATATGCAAATCGCTTTCTTTTTTCTAACAACTTCGTTACCTATTTTTTTGCTAACTTTAGTTAGTGATTACTTAGTGATTAGTTAGTGATTAGTTAGTGATTAGTT
>CALCGX010000060.1 GCA_937901225.1 uncultured Bacteroidales bacterium
CATATCAGCAAACAAAACGAGAGTGACAGTCTTGCCCTCATCTTCTTCATTCGTGCCAACGAGGCGTTCAAAGCTAGTGGCAAAGACTGGTACTACGCACACACCCTATTGGATGTCAGCGAGTTCCGTACCTACCTCCACCACTTCTCTGAGGCAGACAGCATACTCCGTATTGCGCAATCCTACCAATTAGACAACTACTACCTCGCACGCTACAACGAGACCAAAGGCCTCTATTTCTACGAGCAACTCCAATACGATTCTGCCCTCTACTATTTCCACCAAGCCTTACACCTCTGGGAGTATGAGGAAGATAAGTTCTACACCTACAAGAAACTCATGCAAGTCCATCTCGACATGGGCAACCAAGCAGCGGCTTTGCCTTACGCACAAATCATTGTCGAGCTGTCCGCCGACCCCAACGACTTGGTCAATGCCTACTACTGCCTCATGCAAGATGCCAAGGCACGTGGAGATATAAATAAACTGAGCGCGTATGCGCACGCGCGCCAAGATGCCAACGAACTCTTGATGCAGAGTGTCGGCAACTACAACGGCGCACAAACCCTATTAGAAGAGCATCTAGCCAACCCTTATCCCTACCGCTGGGCATGGATCACGCTCCTATGTCTTATCGCAGCTTGTCTGCTATTGGTTATCGCTATCCTGCTGCACCGCCGATATGCAGCCCGTCGCCTGCAAGTAGCTCATCATCAGATAGAAGACTTATCTATCAGCGCCCAACTCTCCTACATTCGTGCTACCTACCCACGCCCTCGCAAACAATGGAATGACTACAACGAGCTGAAGAAAGACTTAGACGTTCAGCTCCACGACTGGCTATCTCAACTGGAGACCTACCAACTCTCCAACCGCGAGAATGTCTTCTGTACCTATATGCTCCTTTATCCCAACGCCTCGATGGAGGATTTAGCTGATTGGATGCACTACTCCGCCACAGGTGTCAGCACTTTCAAACGCCGCATCGCACAGAAGATAGGCATTCCCACCCGAGAATTGTATCATTTCCTATACGAGATGCTACAAAGCGAAAAATAAAAACTGTACATTTTTAATATAAACAATAGATAATCAATACAATACTTTTTTGCAAGCAGTACAAACACCCAAACCTATTGCAGCGTTTTATGAAAAGCAGTACCTTTGCAGCAAAATCCGCTATCTCTCCGCTGTCAATTACGGTAGATATACGGTACATATACGATAGATATACGTTAGATACACGATAGATAACTATAGGAACACCATAAGAAACCCCAATGTATAACCTATAAATAATAGCGATATGAAAACAATCAACTCCCTTCGCAGCAAACTTCTTGCTCTTACCCTCGCCCTCATGGCAGGTGTGTCAACCTTCGCGTATGAATTTGAATATGTGAATGATTTCCATATAAACGGCTTTGCTTATAAGGTATTGCCTTCCAATACGCTGTTTCCATATGGTTCTGCTGCGTTAATTGAAATAGCAGATTGCAACAAAGATGTAGTTATTCCTAAATACGTTTCCTATGGAGATCGAGGATTTCATGTAACAACATTTGGAATAGGTTCTGTAGTTTTTACCAACGAAGCAAGTTCTGTCGTAGAGTCCATTACTATTCCTAAAACGATAGATATTATTAATAAAAATGCATTAGCAGGGTGCTCAAATCTAAAAACCGTGGTGGTTGATAGCGAAAATCCTTACTATGATAGTCGCGAAAACTGCAATGCTATTATCACAACATCTCAAAATCCATACATTACGCCTAACACCTTAATCGCAGGTTGCAAAACTACTATTATTCCAAATTCTGTTGTCGAGATAGGAGAAAATGCTTTTTATGATTGCGAATCTTTGGAGACAATTACTATCCCCAACAGTGTAACTAAGATAGGAAAATCTACCTTCAATGCCTGCTCGACACTCTCTTCTATTACATTGTCCGAAAACCTTACTGCAATTGGCGATTGGGCTTTTGATGATTGCAACAACCTCAAGGAAGTGATTTGCTATGCTCCTCAACCTCCTACAATTAGCAAATATACTTTCTCTGATATTTCGCCAACTATATATGTTCCCGAAAATACTGTAACAATATACCAAAACGCTCCTTATTGGATGACATTTGATATTCAACCGATACAACCTTCCTACAAATCCCAATGGTGTGACACATGGAATGTCATGTGGTTTGATGGTATGCGCTTTGATGAAACAGCAAGTACTTCTCAATATCGACTAGGAAAAGATACTATCATCGGTGATTATACATATAGCAAATTTACCTCAAGAACTTCCGTGCGCTTCACGAGCGATAGGAAAGTATATGTCTATTATGAAGGTTTTGACGACAACGACCCATATACCGAAGATTTACCTACAGGCGAATATTTAGCATACGACTTCTCTGCTCAAGTAGGCGATACGCTGGAAGTCTTTTCAGGAAGCCATTCCTATACTACAGAGCAATGTGTTGTATATGATGTGCAAACAGATCCAGAAACCAATCTTCGTACCATAATGTTACATCCTCTATGTGTGGTAGATGGCGATGGTAATGTAGGAGTATCTGAAGAAGAAATAACATGGCTAGAAGGCGTTGGCTCACCTAATGGATTTTTAATTAGTACTCCTCCGACAGGAGGAGGTCTCTTTGCGCTCCTCTGCGCATATAAAGATGATGAATTGAAATATACGGGTTCATATTATGAGCGTTTTGGTTGTGACTACAATGCAGGTGTTGTAAGCGAAGAACTCTTCCCTACATTATCTGGATTGCAACGAACAAGTTGTCGTGAATATTGCGAACAAGTTGACAATAAGACGCTAATGGAAGAATATACCAACCTAACAACGAGAACTGAGAATAATAGACCATACATCTATTGCTCGCCATTCTTGCTGCGTGAAGAAGATAATAAGATACTGATTTATAGTCGTTCTTTAAACAAAGACCTTGTATTATATGATTTCAATCTGCAAGTAGGAGATTCTTTGCCAATGCTATACATTGATACCGAAGCAAAAGATGATTGGATTGCAGATAGAGACATGGATATTTGGTATATAGTAGATTACCACAAAGATTTAGAGGGTAATATACTCCCAGCAGATACGCTGATTGTTACCGATGTTTCCGCTATCACCCTATTGGATGGCAAAGAATACAAGAAATGGACATTCAACAATGGTATGGAGTATGTAGAAGGAATAGGTAGTTTTGGTAATAGACAATGGTCAGGCGATTTCTTCCAATTGATAGGTAATATGGACATTCCTGTTAGTTTGCATGGCGAACACCTAGTCTGCGTAAGTAAAAACAACAAACTCCTCTACCAAATGGACGATACAGAAATGGAACGCCTTGGCACGGAGTGCTTGTGCGAAGTAGAAACTTCCTACAAATCCAAATGGTGCGACACATGGAACGTATTGGATCTAAAATACCGCACGATTAAGTACACCACTAAAGAAGATTTTGAAACTTGGCGTTACTATCTTGCACAAGATACAATCATTAATAATTATACCTATACAGCCGTTACTCGTCAAACAACCAAAGTACCTGAAGGTGTTTATCCTTTTACTATTCCTGAACCAGAATATGTAGCCGCAGTTCGCTTTACAGAAGATAGTAAAGTATATATTTACTACGATAATACAGAGTATCTTCTATATAATTTTAATGTACAGCCAAGTGATGAATTGACCGTATTCGCAGGTATTAACCATTATCATAGCCATCATACAAATACAATCCGAGTTGATGAAGTGTTTGGTACCGAAATTTCTCTTAGTGTTTTTCCTGATTTCTATGGTGATGTAAGACCTACCTGTTATGGTGTCACCAAATGGGTAGAAGGTGTAGGCGATTTGTGTGGATTTATTACAGGTGCGGATTGCGGACTTTCAGAATATCAAACTGCTTTGTTGTGTGCATATAAAGACGGCAATACTGAATATACGACGGAATATGAAGAATATGCTGAATATGGTTGTGAATACAATAGCGGAGAAAATAAGGAATATATCCTAACTCTTCCGGGCTTGCAACGAACAGTTTGCAATGAGTATTGTGGAGAAACCGAGGATGATAATTCTGCTAATTTCACCTACAAGCAGACTTTTGATAGCATATTCTTTGAGAATGACAAACCATATATCCTTTGCAATGGTTATCTCCTACGCGAAGAAGATAATAAGATATTTCTTTATAGTCAAAGTCTGAATAAAGACATCGTGTTGTATGACTTCACGTTGGAAGTCGGCGACTCACTACCTGCTTACATTAAAGACTTCGACGGAACAATATACCCTGCTGACACATTTGTCGTTACAGATGTTTCTAATGTCACACTCCTTGATGGTAAGGAATACAAGAAATGGACATTCGACAATGGTATGGAGTATGTAGAGGGTATTGGCATGTATGGCGGTCATCGCAACGGTGATTTCTTTGGATTGATTCAAGAAGTCGTTGTTCCATGTCACATTGGCACACGCCTCGTCTGTGCAAGCCGTAACGGCAAACTCCTCTATCAAATGGACGATGCCGAAATGGAACGCCTTGGCACAGAGTGCTTGTGCGAAGTAGAAACTTCCTACAAATCCCAATGGTGCGACACATGGAATATATTAGTAAAAACTGGCAGTGTACATCCACCAGTTGAAGAAACTTATCGCTATCAGTTGGCGCAAGATACTGTTATTGGTAATTATACCTATATTGCTGTTGTTAGAAAAGCGATCAACGATGCTCTTGATGCACCTCGATATGTGGCAGCAGTTCGATTTACTGATGATAGAAAAGTGTATGTCTATTACGATAACGCCGAATATTTGTTATATGATTTCAACGTACAACAAGGTGATGAATTAGAAGTTTTTGCTGGTATCAACAACTATACATCTGAAATCAAAACATACAAATGCACCGTGACAGGCATTGAACAATACGCATGTGTAGGGTGCCCTGCGACTATCACTCTGGAAGTACATAATCACCCTGATGATTTTAGAGAGTTCTATCGTCAAACCCAGTGGATAGAAGGAGTAGGTGATTTTAACGGATTTCTTAATGGCATAAATCATTACATAGAAATGGATGGTGGCGGTTCGGAATATTTGCTTTGCGCGCACAGAGACGATGAATTAAAATACACAGGTCCTTTATACGAAGAATACGGTTGTGAGTATAACGCAGGACCTTTTAACGAAAAATTGTTAGGTACATGGAGAGTTGTAGGTGGAAATGAAATCATATCTATTTCTGATTCTATCATAGTATTCATAGGACTAACTCAAAAATATACTGCATCTGCCACTCAACTAACTGTGGAACGACTTTGGATTCCAGAAGAAGAATCTTATCGTTGGGCTAATTGCAACTATACGCTTAGCAATGACACTTTGTGGATTGATAATTTTATGCCATTACTCGTTGCGACATACCCTCCTACATTTGGTCCGATAACCTTAGTAAAAGTAAAATATGAAGACCTCTTCCCAACACTCTGGGGCTTGCAACGAACAAGTTGTACAAAGACTATAGGAGAAGATGAAGAGGGAACTGTTTGGGGATCGCGTTCATATTTAATGCAAGAAACACAAACCACTACTATTGATGGAAAGCAATACATAGTGTTTGGAGATGAATATGATAGATTTGCATTGCGCGAGGAAAATAATAAGATATTGCTTTATAGTTCAATATTGAAAAAAGACCTTGTATTATATGATTTCACATTGGAAGTTGGTGACTCTTTGCCTGCGCTCTATTATGAGTTGCGTGCACACGACACTATGCATCAGTGGTTATACATTGGAGATATTGTGGACTATAATAAAGACGACGATGGAACAATATTGCCCACTGAGACTTTTGTTGTTACAGATATTTCAACAATCACATTGCTCGACGGTAAAGAGTATAAGAAATGGACATTCGACAATGGTATGGAGTATGTAGAGGGCATTGGTAGTTTTGGTACTAGTTATGCGTGGAATGATTTTTACCAACTGATAGCCAATGGTCCGCTATATTCCGATGTTCATAGTCAACATCTCGTTTGCGTAAGCAAAAACGGCAAACTCCTCTACCAAATGGACGATGCCGAAATGGAACGCCTTGGCGCAGAGTGCCTGTGTGAATATAATAGTGGTCCTAAAAAAGACAATGCAAAGAACGGTAAGATTGGTGGCAGACCAACGCCTACTCAATGGAATATGTTAGAAGTAGAAACCAAAGAGATGGACGGTACCCCAACCATCCTGCGTGCAGAGACTTTTAGCTACACATTAGAAAATGACTCCATTGTCACTAATGGCAAAACTTTCTACCAACTTGCACGCCAATCTACCAAAGATACGGCTATCACCAAATCTTTTGTCGGAGCACTGCATTTCGGCGAAGATGAAGACAACCGCGTGTACTTCCTCCGTGACGGAATAGAGTACGTCCTCTATGACTTCACAGCGGAGCCTGGTGACACCATCGAAATCTTTGCGGGTATCAACAACTACCCTCAAGAAACCACCTACACCCATGTCGTGGTTGATAAAGATACCACTGAAGATGGAGCTTGCAGAATGTTCCTAGAGGTTGTCTTTCCTGATGAAACCACCACAGCTACAAACGAAGAAAAAGTATGGTTAGCAGGCTTGGGATCTATTGACGGTATTGTGCACAATGCTGCCCAACGAACAAGCGATGCTCACGCCGCCCCAGCCAGAAGTGCCCTTAGCAGCGATACGCAAACCTCAGTCATGCTCTGCGCTTGGCGCGAAGATAGTTGCCTCTACACAACTAATCACCCCGAATACGACACTTTCGGCTGTGTATATAACCAAGACCCTACAGCGATAGAGAATCTTACCTCTCCATCTTCTTATCAAAAGATTATTCATGAGGGCACACTCCTTATCCTCCATGAAGGTAAAGTCTATAATGTAATAGGAATACAAATCAAATAAATCACAGCCAACGTATTTCTACTAATCAATTTATTCATACAAAAATCGCCTATACCAATTGGTATGGGCGATTTTCTTTTCTATAGAGGACTCTATTTTGTTTGTACAATCGTTATAACTTTGCTACTATCTTCACCGTATCAACTATCTCTCCCGATTGGAGGTTATAGGTATGAATAAATAATGACGTAGGAGTAATCAATATATGTTCATATACAGGTTCGCCCGAGAACGATGCCTCATATTTATTGTTTTCTTTCACAGGATACTTCTTCATGGAAGCATTGGTGCCAATAAAGACAGTGGGCTCCTCTTTCTTCCAAAATCTTGCTTTGTAGTGCTCAGTGCGGCGTGCATAGTTATGGTCATGTCCTGAGAACACCACATCTGCTTCACGCATAGCACTATGAAAAGCCAACCACATCAATGGATTGCTTCTGCCTTGGGCAGAACTATATACAGGGTGATGCATCATCACGACTGTGAATTTCTTACCTGCATTTCGCAGGGTATTTTTTAGCCAGAATGCTACTTGTGTATAGTCAGATACACGGTGCAGACCATCAGTATCTAAAGCAATCAAACGCAAGTGTGGGAAGTCCACATAATAAGTCGTACCCAAGAATCGAGCAGGACCATTCTGTGGATTAGGGAAGATGGTTTTCCAATGTTCAGGTAAGGTTTTTACTATACCTTTGAGGTATTCATGATTGCCTGGAATAGCAATAATAGGTAGCGAGTCAAAGCGTGTCCCAAGCAACGATTGGTACATCATCTGCTCGTAATACATATACGGACGTTCCATCCAATCGCCCATCTGTGCCCAGAATTGTATATCCGAATGGCGCTCAGAGAGAGCAGCCATTTGGTCGTTCGTGAGCGAATTGTGAATATCGCCCAACAAAAGGAAAGACAGTGTGTCACGCTGTAATGCGCGCAACACACTATCATTATTCATTGTCATGAACTGATGAGTGATTTTCTCTCCAGTCCACTCTGGTTCGGGTGGATTACCAAACCATGCTTCCCAACGGATGGCGCATACCGTTGCGCCACCCGCAAGAAGACATAATCCTATTATCCATCCGATATACCGTTTCATATTTCCTGTTCCTCCCTTTTGAAGGGGGATTGAGGGGGGCCTTAGAATGGGAGATCTGTTGTTTCGTCCACACCCGCAGCAGCATCAAAAGTAGCTACATTAGCTTGTGGAGCAGCAACTGGCTCTGCAGCAGGCACAGCTGCTGGAGCTGCCGAAGCATCTACTACACCTTGTTGGATTTTCCATGCGCGGATAGAGGTGTACCAACGACCATTGAACTCACGGCTCTCAATATCGAAAGACACAGTTACTACATCGTCCAATTGGCATG
>CALCGX010000061.1 GCA_937901225.1 uncultured Bacteroidales bacterium
CCCTGCCTTTTACCAGCTTCATTCCGCTTTCTTTCTCGAAACCACCTCGTTACCATTTCAATACCACTCTATTACCACTGTATTACCATCCAGTACTTTCCCTGCCATATCATTCGGGTATCTCTATATGTTTATTCCCCCCCCCAAAAAAAAACTCACCCCGCAAATAACTTGCAGAGTGAGATTGCAATAGCCGAACGCGAGGTAAATTCTACTGGCACACTGGACGGACACTAAACCCATAGTACCGATTGTAGCCGTACCTGTCCACGTAGCCTGAGTATAAGTCCACGCTCCACGCGTTGTACGGGCGGCCCGTGCCGAGCGAACTCGACCAGTAGTAGCCGATGATGCCTGCGTCGCCGAGCGACCTGTCGTAGCGGTCGCCCGCTGCGGGGAGGAAAATGGACTTGCTGGTGTAACCAGACTTCTTCGAGGTCACTTTATAACCATATACACCGTTTTGAGTAGTCCATGTCCAAGTACATTGCTCACGCAATTCAGTTAATTCGGCATCAGTAGGCATACGCCAACTACCACCCCAATTTGCACGAGCGGCATCGTCGCCCAAGTCAAGAGTGGTTTTATTATCGACAGTACCATAACTGCTGTTGGTGTTGTACTTGGTTTGCGTGTCATAACTGCCATTGCACCATTTATAAGTACTCCAGTCGTAGTTGCTCTTAGGTTGCGTTTCGCCCCAAGCGAAATAATCGCCATACTCCTCTGGTTTACTTGCACCTACATTGCAAGTTGCCCATTTTACACTCAAGCCGAGATCCACATACTCGTGACCATTATGTAAATCAACATTCTCACTAGGAGCAATCATACTAATACTATCCACCTTGATGACATTACCATCACTACAATAAATATAAAACTGTGCTGAAGCACTAATCGTCATCATTAAGGCGATGACTGCCATAAACATCTTTTTCATATTGTTGATTTTTAATTGTTTTTGATTAAGGAATAAGGAACAAGGAGCAAAGACTTATTTGTTTCGTCTAACCAATCGTAGGTTATCAGTCTTGATTCTTGGTTCCTGGTTATTGGTTCTACAACCTAATGCCCATTACATCGTACCAAACCTGCTTGCCATCAGGCATCGTGGCACGAATAAATAATTTGCCATTCCATAGCACTTTGTCTGTCGTGGCTTTGTCCAAAGAAGTCACTTCTTCCAGCGAATTGGTGACCTCATCCTGCTTGACCATCGCAAAGTTGATACTACGTACACCAGTCACTTCTGCCTCGGGCACACTCACAGCAAGATTCCCCTTGCTACATAACACACTAAAGTCTGTTACTGAGGTGTAGTCTAACTGCACCACCTGCTTGCTGCCATCTGCCATTTGCACCACCATAGCAGGCACAAGTTTGGCATCTTGGGCAAGAATCGGCACACCCATACTACATAAGAACAGACTTAGTAGAAATAAGGATAACTTTTTCATTTGTAAGTTTTTCTTTGTGGGAAGTTGGCTCCAAACGTCCCATTAGTATAAGTACAAAAAAAGCGTGGAACCTCTTTTGCTTATTCTCCACTTCTAGGTTCTAGCAAAACCTCTAACCAAGAATAAACAATGAATGCCCACGCCGATATGTTCATCGTTGTGAGATACAACGAATAAAACACACCAAGGGGCATTTACCGCTCTCTTGTTTCGGGGTTATAAATTTGCTAGATTTAGAAGTGCCAAAACAAGCGCTAATAAACGCTTTTGTAATATGTCTGCAAACCGATTACTCGGATTGCGTTGCAAAGGTACAACAAAATTTGCGGATATGCAAATTTTTGAGGTAAAAAGTGAAAACGGAGTGGTATCGAGAAAGAAAGCGGAAAGATGCAGGCAGAAGGTAGATAGAAAAGACAAGTCTTTCGGAGAAAAATGCAAATTTGCAATGAAAAAACTTGCAAGTTTGCAATATTTGCACTATCTTTGCAAACGATTTCAAAAATTTGCGAAACAAAACGATAAACCTAAATGATATGGAACAAAATGAAAAGGGAGCTAAACTCCGTAAAGTGTTGATTAACAAATATGCAATCACGCTGTATGTGTTTGCGGTAATCCTTATGTTTGTGGGCGAACAGAGTTGGTTCAACCAAATCAAACGAGGCATAGAGATTCGAGAAGTGAAGCGAGAAATTGAACAAGTCAAAGAACAAACCGCCAAACAAGAGCAAGTGCTGAGAAATCTAGATAATGTAGATAGTCTTGAGAAATTTGCCCGAGAAGAATACCATATGCACGCCGATGGCGAAACGGTGTATATCGTGGAATAGAGAACGAGGTGCTGTTGGACATATAATTTTACACTTTTTACATTCCCACTGATAACACTGATTTGCACTGATCTTATTTGTTAGCTGTATTATCCGTGGTAATCCGTGAGATCCGTGGGAACCTCGAAGCTACTGCCACCCTACGCAGCCCATATACAAGCATTTTTAGCTTGAAAATAAATTTTCGCTCGAAATGCTTGTATATGTGCGAATTTTTTTGTACCTTTGCGCGTTAATTGTGTATTATGAGTAATTATATCGTATCGGCAAGAAAGTATCGTCCTACGACTTTCGAAAGCGTGGTGGGGCAGCAAGCATTGACGCAGACATTGCGTAATGCTATACGTACCAACCATTTAGCGCATGCATATCTGTTTTGTGGTCCGCGTGGCGTGGGCAAAACAACGTGTGCACGCATCTTTGCAAAAACCATCAACTGCTTGACCCCAACGGCAGAGAATGACGCATGTAATGCGTGTGAATCGTGTGTGGCGTTCAACGAACAACGTTCGTTTAATATCCATGAGTTGGATGCGGCGTCGAATAACTCTGTGGAGGATATTCGTTCGTTGATTGACCAAGTGCGTATTCCGCCGCAGATTGGTAAGTATAGCGTGTATATCATAGATGAGGTGCACATGTTGTCGCAAGGTGCGTTTAACGCGCTGCTGAAGACGTTGGAGGAGCCACCATCATATGCTATCTTTATCTTGGCGACAACCGAGAAGCACAAAGTGTTGCCTACCATCTTGAGCCGTTGTCAGGTGTATGATTTTAGTCGTATTACGGTGGCTGATACCATTCGTCACTTGCAGTATGTTGCCCAACAAGAAGGCGTGAATGCGAGCGAAGAAGCATTGAACGTGGTGGCACAAAAAGCGGATGGCGGTATGCGTGATGCGCTGAGTATCTTCGATCAGTTGGTGTCGTTCTGCGGAACAACGATTAGCTATGAGCAGGCAATAGCAGTGCTGAATGTGCTGGATACGGATTATTATTTCCGCTTGGTGGATGCGGCATTGGCTGGCAATGTGAGCGATGCCTTGTTGCTGCTCAATGAGGTGCTGGTGAAAGGTTTTGATGCGGGACACTTCGTGACAGGCTTTGCACAACACTTGCGCGATGTGCTGGTGAGCAAAGATGTGGCTACGATACAACTGCTTGAGACATCTGATACCATCCGTCAGCATTATCAAGAGCAGGCTCAACGCTGCTATGCGAAGTGGCTATTTAATGCATTGGATGTGATGAATACGTGCGATGTGCAATATCGCACGGCGAAGAATAAACGATTGACGGTGGAGTTGGCATTGGTGAAGCTATGTCGGCTAACGGAGGCACCTGTGCAAGAGGGACAGAAGGTTCAGAGTGTAGGGCAGAGTTCAGGAGTTCAGAAGGTTCAGGGGAGCAATGCAACAGTAGCCCCTAAGCCTGCGCCTGCGGTGCAATCAGCGGCACAAGCTGCACCTGCGCCTAAGCCTGCGCCACCTAAGCCTGCGGTAGCTATGCCATCGTTGGGAAGTATGCCTTCGTTGGGCAACTTGGGTGTGATAGGGCAGGCTAAACCTGCGAGCCAATCCCAGCAAGCGGCTCCCGCAAATGCGACTCCAAGCGTACAACGCAACAACCCTTTTACAGCTGACCAACTCAATGACGCGTGGGTTGGTCTGAGAGTACACTTCCAAGGGGAAGAGCGTCTGTTGGCTATGTTAGCTAACTATCAGCCGACATTGGTGAATGAGGAGTTGTGTCGAATCACGGTAGCCAATCCTTGGCAGAAACAGGAGTTTGCTAAGTTTGGCAAGAAAGTGATGGATTTGATACGCGATGCCTTGCAAAATGATTTGCTTAAATTGCAGGTGGATGTGGCTGAGTTTGATCGTAGTACCAAGGCATATACGGCTGCGGAGAAATATAAATTGCTGGTCAAGCAAAATCCACACTTGGCGGATTTGAAGACAAGAATGAATTTGCAATTGGAGTAAAGTTGAGAATTATGAATTTTGAATTATGAATTGTATCCTTTCCATATTATTATTCTCTTTTGCGTTGCTGACCGATACGCATATCAGCACGAGTAATCCACGTCCGATGGAAGATTTGCAACGTTCGATTGCAGATATCAACCAGCATCCTGAGATTGAATTTGTGGTTGTGACGGGCGACTTGACGGAGTCGGGCGACCGCGCTTCGATAGAAGCCATCAAAGCAGCATTGGAGCAACTGCATGTGCCATTCTATGCGGCTTCTGGTAATCACGAGACTACATGGTCGGAGTCGGGTGTGATGGATTTTAGTCGTGTGTTTGGCGATAGTCGTTTTGCATTTAGCCATAATGGGATGTATTTTATAGGCTTCAATTCGGGGCCAGTGATTCGCATGGCGGATGGGCATGTGGCTCCGCAGGATATCGCATGGCTCAAGCATAATTTGGACAGTGTGTCCAAGGCAGGGGATGCTCCGATATTTGTGTTTACTCATTATCCGCTGAAAAATGGCGATGTGGACAACTGGTATGATGTGACGGATGTGCTGCGCCAGCATAATGTACAATGCGTGATGGGCGGTCACTATCATCGTAATTTGCTATATGATTGCGATGGTATAGCCGATGTGCTCAATCGCTCGAATATGCGTGGCAATGACACGATCAATGGCTATTCTATTATCACGGTGACGGATAGTATTCGTTTTCATGAGAAACGTATTGGGCAAGCGATGCAGCATTGGTTGAGTTTGCCTTTTGGTAAGAAGGAATATGGGGCATCGGATGCGAGTTTGCGTCCAGATTTCTCGGTAAACAAAGCATATAAGCAAGTAAAACGTGTTTGGCATAAGAGTTTGCGTGGAGGTATCTATTCGACGCCAGTGACCGATGGAAAGAGTTTGTTTGTGGGTGATGATGTGGGTGTGATGTACTCTATTGATCAGAAGACTGGCGCTACAAATTGGACTTTTGATACGGGTATGCGCATCGTGGGAAGCCCTGCGGTGAGTGATGGGGTAGTGGTGTTCGGTAGTACGAACTATAATATCTATGGCTTGGATGCCAAGACGGGCGAAGAGTTGTGGCATGTGGCAACAAATCAGGCAGTTATGGGTGCTGCTACTATCTACGAAGGCATTGCCTATATAGGTGGTGGTGATGGTAGAATGTTTGCGATTGATATCCATACGGGCAAAGTGAAATGGACGTTTGACGAGTTGAAGAACTATGTTTTGACGCGTCCGTTGGTGTATGAGGATAAACTCTATTTTGGTACTTGGGACACGCACTTCTACTCGCTTAACTTGGCAGATGGTTCGCTGGCGTGGAAGTGGAATAACGGCAAGGGCAATCCTAAGTTGTCGCCTGCTAGCGTATGGCCTGTGGCTGCTAATGGCAAGGGGTTTATTACTGCTCCCGATCGCTATTTTACTTGTCTTGATGCTGAGACAGGCGCTGAGGTATGGCGCACAAATGCGTATAAGGTGCGTGAAACAGTAGGGCTGAGCGAGGATGGCAAAACGGTATATTCTAAATGTATGTGGGATACTATCGTGGCATTGGATGCCGCTAGCGATGACGTGCAATTGCGTTGGGCTTCGCACGCCGACTTCGGCTACGAGCATAACCCAGCCATGCCATTGGAGAAA
Source organism: uncultured Bacteroidales bacterium (assembly GCA_937901225.1). Lineage (GTDB taxonomy): Bacteria > Bacteroidota > Bacteroidia > Bacteroidales > Paludibacteraceae > Colicola. The sequence goes on from CALCGX010000061.1 coordinate 5,930, forward strand.
GATGGTACATTGTGGGTAAGTACTAAGAATGGTTTGTTGCTTGGTATGGACGCACAAACAGGCGAGGTGCGTTGGCGTCATAAGATAGGTAACTCCATATTGAATACCCCATTACCACTTAGCGGAAAGGACTGTATCTTCACCAGTAGCGAGGGTACGATTACCTATATCCGTGTGAAGTAGGTTAAAGGTTAGAGGTTGAAGGTTAAAGTAATGTACGACCTGAAAGCATATTTGCCTACCACCAAAAAGGAGGTGCAACTCCGAGGTTGGAACGAAGTGGATGTGATCCTCTTCTCAGGAGATGCGTATATTGATCACCCTGCTTTTGGTGCGGCTGTGATAGGTCGTGTATTGGAGGCTAATGGTTATCGGGTGGCCATCGTACCCCAACCCGACTGGCGTGGAGACCATCGCGATTTTACTAAATTGGGACGTCCACGATTGTTTTTTGGGGTGACTTCGGGTAGTATGGATTCGATGGTGAACCATTATACAGCAGCTAAACGTTTGCGTTCGGATGATGCCTATACGCCAGATGGGAAGGCTGGTATGCGTCCCGACTATTGCACCATTACCTATTGCAATATCCTCAAGCAACTCTATCCTGATGTGCCGATTGTGATTGGAGGCATCGAAGCGTCCATGCGCCGATTGACACATTATGATTATTGGTCTGACAAACTGATGCCAAGTATCTTGGTGGATTCTAAAGCCGATGTGCTGGTGTATGGCATGGGTGAGAAGCAGATCGTGGAGATTGCAAAGCAATTGGACACTTCTGAACCTTCTTTGCAAGGGGAAGAGTATATAAAAAGCAAGTTGTGCCATATACCCCAAATAGCATATATGGCGACTCATTTCCCAAAGATGGAAGAGGGGGTGATTCGCTTACAAAGCCATGAGGCAGCACTCAAGAGTAAGCGAGTGCATGCGGAGAACTTCCGCTTGATTGAAACGGAGAGCAATAAAATAAATGCGGCTACGATCGTACAGCCAGTGGGGGAAAAGTGTGTGGTGGTTAATCCTCCATATCCTACTATGACTACCGAGGAGTTGGATGCAATTTATGATTTACCATTTATGTATCATCCACATCCGAAGTATAAGAATAAGCATATTCCTGCTTATGAGATGATTCGCTTCTCGGTATGTATGCATCGCGGGTGCTTTGGAGGATGCAGTTTTTGTACTATCTCAGCGCATCAAGGTAAGCAAATCACCTCGCGTTCGGAGCAGAATATCCTTCGCCAGATTGATATACTCAAAGATTTGCCCGAATGGAAAGGCTATTTGAGCGACTTGGGAGGTCCAAGTGCTAATATGTATGGCATGCACGGCAAGGATATGACGTTGTGCGAGAAGTGCGCGCGTCCAAGTTGTTTGCATCCAACGATATGTAAGAATCTTAATCAAGATTTTGTGCCACTAATGGCTATATATAATAAGGTAGATAGCCTGCCATATGTTAAGAAGTCGTTTGTTGGTAGCGGCATTCGTTATGACCTGATGAACGAGCAGTATGGCGAGGAGTTGATTAAGCATCATGTGTCAGGACGGCTAAAAGTGGCTCCCGAACACACGTCTTCATCCGTGCTCAAACTGATGCGCAAACCTTCGTGGGAGCAGTATGAGCGTTTTTATCACTTCTTCGAAAAGGTGAATGATGAAGCAGGGCTGCGCCAACAATTGATACCTTATTTTATATCCTCGCACCCAGGTTGTACCAACAAAGATATGCAGCAGTTGGCAGAGCGTTGCCGACAAATGCACTATCGTCCAGAGCAGGTGCAGGACTTTACACCGACACCGATGACATTGGCAACAACCATGTTCTATACGGGCGTAAACCCTTATACGATGGAGCCAGTCTATGTGGCTAAAACCAAAGAGGAAAAACAAAAGCAGAATAGTTATTTCTTCTGGTGGAAAGCACCTGAGGAAAGCAAGAGAAAATCCCCAAGTTTCAAACCTAGAAAAGGCAAAAAATATGACAACAAAAAAGAAGTATAAGATAAATCCCGATACGCTTGTTCTTGAGCAAGTGGAGCATGGCTTGCGCTATTGGTTGCGTCAAACAGGTATTTATATATTTGGTGGTATTGTATTAGGTGTCGTATTCTTGTACCTATTTTTAGTTTTCTTCCCTTCTCCACGTGAGAAGCAATTGCTTCGTGAGAAGGAAGCGTTGCAGTCGCAATTGGAAACGGTCAATCGTCAGGTGGACCAAATGCAGATTGTGATGGCAGATTTGCAACAGCGTGATGATAACCTCTACCGTGTATTGTTTGGTGCAGAACCCATACCGCTGAGTATTCGTCAAGGTACACAGCGTAAGATTTCGTACTACGAAGAGTTGGCGCAGATGACGAATAGTCAGCTCTCCGCTGATTTAGCATTGAAGGTTGATATCCTGGAAAAGGAGTTGTATGTGCAGGCTAAATCCTATGATGAGGTGCTAGAATTAGCAAAGAATCAAGAGATTCGCATGGAAAATATACCTGCCATTCAACCTGTTCTCAACAAGGATTTGAAGCGTGTAGCTTCGGGTTTTGGTGTGCGTATAGATCCGGTATACCATGTGCGTAAGTTCCACCAAGGTATGGACTTTACTGCGCCTACGGGCACGGAGATCTTTGCTACGGGCAATGCAACGGTGAAGTTTACAGGTTGGAAGCAAGGCTATGGTAATACGGTAATCTTGGACCACGGATTTGGGTATGAAACCTTGTATGCGCACTTATACAAATCCTTGGTGCGTCGTGGTCAGAAGGTGCGCCGTTCGGATATCATAGCATTGGTTGGTAACACGGGTAAATCCACAGGTCCTCACTTGCATTATGAGGTGCGTTTGAATGGCAAGCCGGTTGATCCACGTAATTATTATTTCTACGATCTCTCTCCTGAAGAGTATGACCAAATGATTCAACTTTCCAACAATTTCGGTCAAATGTTGGATTAGAAAATTGTAGTGCTACGCTAATAGTTGATTGATGGCTTGTTGTGCTTGGGCGCCAACCACTACAAGGCGATAGATGAGCAAATCCCGCAGATTGTGCGCTAAGTCAAATACCCCTGCTCCAGTTGGTTTGATATGGAAGTTGAGCGCTGCACCTCCTAAACGGAAGAAACGGTACAATTGTTGGATATAGCCGTTAGTGACTATTGTCTTGTGTTGCATATCAATGCCTACCTCTCGTAGTGAATCGACTGATAACTGGCTTTTAATTAGTGATTTGAATGATTTGTACATGTGGCATAGTGCATATTTGTCGCTATCGCACATGGGCCAAAGTTGCATCAAATTATCAATTTCTTCACGATCTTCTTCGTCGATGTTCAGCAGGGCATCTTCCGTCCAAGGGAGTAGCCAGTTAGCTGCTTGTTCGCGGAAGAATGGAGTGGAGTAGAACTCGCGGAATATTAAGAAGTTTTGGTCGAGTTGCAATTTAGCAATATGTTCCATCTCACTTTGCCGACTGCGTATGATGTCGTAAAATTCATTTGTCTCGCGGTTGTTCATCAACGGCATTAGTTCTTTGGTCAATTGCGCGTTGAATTGCTCTATGCGTTTCATTTGCGTGGTACGAGCAATATTGGATAGCGCTGTGAAGCTGAGTTCAGGAGCATAGGTGAGAACCTCTTGTATCTCTCCGAGGAGTGCGCGGTCGCGACGGATATAGGTATCGTGCTGTATCATCACGAGCAGCAACCCTACTACTACACGCTCGAAACCCTCTGGAGTTATGCCATCGCAACAAGTGATTAGGAGCATGAGATTGTCCTTACTCCAAGGATTTTCGAGCAGGTTAATGGTCAGTCCAGCTATTGCCATCAATCCGTCGATGGTATTGCTGGTGTCTTGTGTATAGACATAGAAATCCGCCACATCATCTTCGGAGAAGGTGGTGTGGCTACGATAATAGTCAAAGATTTCTAAGTTAGTCACTTCTAAAATTGTTATTCCTTAAAACTCCTCTTTAATAAGGTAATTATTGCGCTCGGAGGAGTTGCGGATGATGAGTTCTCCGAGGAAACCAGCAAGGAAAAGCATGCAACCGAGAATCATCATCAGGATACTGAGATGGAAATATGGATTGACACCTACCAACATGGCAGCTACGCCATGAGCAAGTGCGTATAGTTTCATTGCTCCAACAACGATGATTGCTATAAAGCCAAGGATAAACATGATACTTCCCACCAATCCGAAGAAGTGCATAGGTTGTTTACCAAATTTGTTGAGGAACCATAAGGTCATCAAATCTAAATAACCATTGATAAAGCGATTGAGGCCAAACTTGCTTTCTCCAAACTCGCGCTTGCGGTGCTGAACGACCTTTTCTCCAATCTTGGTAAAGCCAGCGTTCTTTGCAAGATATGGAATATATCGATGCATCTCAGAGAATACTTCAATGTGTTTGATCACGTCTTTGCGATAAGCTTTCAAACCGCAGTTCATGTCATGGAGTTTGATACCAGTGACCCAACGTGCAGTAGCATTAAAGAGCTTACTAGGTAGGTTCTTTGTGAGCTTATTGTCGTAACGTTTTTGTTTCCAACCACTTACTAAATCCAGTCCATCTTCCTTAATCATGCGATAGAGCTCTGGTATCTCGTCAGGGGAATCTTGTAGGTCAGCATCCATAGTGATAACCACATCCCCTTCTACCAATGCAAACCCACAATGCAGAGCTGCGGATTTACCGTAGTTGCGACGGAAGCAAATACCTCGAACATGTTCGTCCTGTGCACGAAGGTCTTTGATAACTTCCCATGAATTATCTGAAGAACCATCGTTGACAAACACGATTTCGTAGGTATAATCGTTGGTCTTCATCACGCGCGTGATCCACTCATGTAGTACAGGTAAGCTCTCTGCTTCGTTGTACAAAGGAACTATCACTGATATATCCATAATTGTAAATGATTGTCTAAAGTTGAAAGTGAAATATTTCGTTTGCGACTGCAAAAGTACTAAAATTATTCGAAATAATCACAATATTTTCATTTTTTTTTGCAAGAATCAATAAAAATGATTATCTTTGCAGAAAAATTAAGGTTAGTCTGTTCAAAAAGTGCAAACGTATGCGTAAAAACGAAGAAGATTTTGGTAAGCTTTGGGAACTGAATGCTGTCTGGAATTTTTTGACTCCAGACGACAAAGAATACATTGACCAACATACAACGATAAAGTATTATCGCAAGAACGAAACCATCTACAACGAAGGTGATTTGACTGAGCATGTCATTATGGTGCTTCGTGGTGTGGTACGCTTGTCAAAAGAGGGTGTGGGACAACGTTTGCAGATTATCCGATTGCTGAAGCCATATGATACATTCAGTTATCGCAGCGCAATGGCAGGTGATTGTCACTCTACTTCAGCTACAGCTCTTGAGCCTACCGTATTGTATTATGTAGAGCGTGATGCGTTCTTGGAAGTAATACAGAAGAATATCAAATTCTGTTATGCTGTATTGGTGGCTATGTCAAAAGATTTGGGTATTTCTGAGTCTCAGACAGTTAATTTGACCCAAAAGCATATTCGTGGTCGTTTGGCAGAAACATTGTTGACATTAAAGGCAACTTACGGTTTGGATGGCGATGGTGCTACAATTGCGATGTATATTGCGCGCGAGGATTTGGCAAATATGTCGAACATGACTACCTCAAATGCCATTCGTACACTCTCGCAGTTCGCCTCGGAAGGTATAATCAGTTTGGATGGACGCAAGATCAAATTGCTGGATGAGAACGAATTGACTCGCATTAGTCGCTTGGGATGATGTTTTTCCTCATGCGCCAATATCTTCTAATATTGCTTTTTATCTTTTTTCCCCTTTCTATCTTTGCGGTAAAGGTAGATTATCGTCTTAGTGCAGGTGCTGGTATGATTATGCCAGACGGTAAGGTGGATGTAATCGTTGACGATAAGAATGCATGGGTAGGGCCTGTGTATAATGCTGATTTCTCTGCCACATTCTATCCCGCTTGGCAGGCTATGCAAGATTGGCGTGGTGCGGGAGTAGGCGTGGGATTGAGTTATTGGAATTTTGGTCACTCTATGTTGGGACATGCGCTTGCGCCTTATGTCTATATGGATATTCCTTTTGTGCAATTGCCCCATTTTCGTTTGGGAATACGTCCTGCGATAGGTGTGGGTTTTCTCACTAAAACCTACGTGAATACCGTGCCTGAAGATCAGAAGTATCTAAGTTTAGAACATTCCAATCGCAGTGTAGGTAGTGTGACGAATTGCTATTTCCCAGAAATGTTGTATTTGGATTTCCCAATAACGAATGGTTGGAGTGTTGGTTTGTCTGGTGGCTGGTATCACTTTAGCAATGGTAGTCTGCGTCAGCCTAATTCGGGGTATAATATCTTTGCTGCGGAGATGGCAGTCCGCTATCAACCCAATACTAAGGAGCCTTTGAAAAATATTGAAACTCAAGAAAAAACTCCTAATAACTCCAAACGTTGGTCCATCGCGCTTGCAGCCACAGCTACTGGGCGACAGGTCTATTATTGCGATCAGCAGACATTTTTTGTTTCCTCTATGCACGCTGCGGCATATTGGCACGCGCACCCTATTTTCCGTTTAGGTGGTGGTGTGGATGTGTTCTATGATGGGGCGTATGTGAGGCGAGAGACAAAATTCCAAAAGACCAATCTTGCTGCGGCACAACCTGGCGATTGTTGGCGTGTGGGTGTGAGTGTGCAACCTGAGTTCATCGCTGGGAATTTTACAGCAGGTCTGCATATCGGAGCCTATTTGTATGATCCTGTAAAAGAATTAGAACCTTACCAAGATGCCATACAAACGCCAACAGGACGCCTTGATAAGCCAATCTTCTATGCCTATGATTTGCTGAAAGCAGGAAGTGCAGGGTATCCTGATGGGTGGCTGTACACCGAATTAGTTCTGCGCTACCATTTGCCTTGGAATATCTTTATACAAGGCATAATGAAAAGCCACCTTACCAAGGTGGAATTCATCTCTTTGGGTATCGGCTTCTATTATTGATTGCTGTTTAGCGGATGGAAGATATCCATTCCGAATGCCTCTGTGAATGCATTTTTCTCACGGAGATTATTGGCTGTATCCAATTGAATACCATGCTTGGACATCAGCAAAATACGATCGGAGAGTTGGATCGCCAAATCCAGTTCGTGCGTAGAGATGAGGATGGTTTTTCCCTGTTCGTGTGCCAAGCGACGGAGCAATTGCAGAATCTTAATGCGATTGGGTAAATCGAGGTGTGCAGTTGGCTCATCTAATAATATAATAGGTGTCTCTTGGGCAATCGCTTTGGCAATCAATGCGCGTTGCTTCTCGCCATCGGAATGGGCATTAAAGAACGAATCTTCCGTTCCTTCCAGTCCTACATTCGCCAGCGCTTGCGATACTACTTGCTCATCCTCAGCCGATAATCCGCCGAGAAAAGAGGTGTATGGATAGCGTCCCATGGCCACAACATCGTGGATGGTCGTGTTCTCCAAACTAAGGCGTTCGGTCAGCACCAGGGCAGTGGAATTTTGAATGTTGGACTTGGTGTTTTGAATTTCAAAGGTGCCGCCAATTGCGGGTTGAAGTCCAGCTAGTGTACGTAAGAGTGTGGACTTGCCACAGCCGTTAGGACCTAACATACAAACCATCTCGCCTTGAAAGAGCGAGAAAGATAAATCACGCTGAACAACCTTCTGGTCGTAACCAATCGTGAGGTTATTCGTAGAAATAGAGGCGTTGGACACGGCGCGAGATGGATGTTAGTACTTCGTATGGAATGGTATGTAGTTTATCTGCCAACTCCTGTAGCGGCAGTTGGTCTCCAAACACAATGGCATAATCTCCTGGTTGTGCATCGGTGCCTGTGACATCTATCATGGCTTGGTCCATGCATACGTTGCCTACCACAGGACAACGCTTACCGCGCACCAGTACCTCGCCTCCGTAGTTGGAGAAGCGGCGGTCGAAACCGTCGGCATATCCGATAGGGATGACGGCTATTTGCCGTGGTTCGGAGAGGGTAGTATGGCGCCCGTAGCCAATAGTAGCGTTGGCAGGAACGGTCTTGATGCTGAGGATTGTTGTCTTCAACGTACAAACGTTGCGCAATGTTGCATGGGCAAATGATAATCCATATAGACCAATGCCCAAACGGCACATGTCGAAATGATATTCAGGGAAACGCTCAATACCTGCTGTGTTGCATATGTGCTTGATTATCGGATACTTGAGTGCCGATTGCAATTGGGTAGCACAGGTGTTGAAGTAGTTGGCTTGTTCGTGAGTGAAAGCATCAAATTGCGCTTCGTCACTACCCGCGAGATGGGAGAAAACACTTGCTACGCGTACTGCCTTCTGTCCCTGCAATCGGGCAATCAACTTAGGCATATCCTCTTGGTAAAAACCCAAACGATGCATGCCCGAATCAATCTTGATATGTACGGGTAGCGACTCTAAACCTTTCGTTTCGGCGGCATGGATGATGTCGTCAAGTACTTGGAATGAGTATATGTTAGGTTGGAGGTTGTTCTCAATGATGAGGTCAAGTGCAGCCACCTCTGGGTCCATGATGATAATAGGCAAGGTAATACCCGCTTTACGAAGTTCTACGCCTTCATCTGCCACGGCCACTGCAAGGTAATCAACGAGGTTGGATTGCTGTAATGCTTTGCTAACCTCCACACTACCAGCTCCATAAGCAAATGCCTTCACCATGCAAGTGAGGCGGGTGGTGGTTGGCATGAGTGAACGGAAATAGCGTACATTGTCCACCAAAGCGGAGAGATTGACTTCAAGAATAGTCTCGTGAGTTTGGTGCAGAATACGTTGGGTGATGGTTTCTTCGTCGTAGCCTAGCGCGCGCATGACAGCCGCGCACGTGCGTATATTTTGATGTGTAGGATCTTCGATGAGGGTAGGGCAGTCTGCAAATAGCAACATTTTCTCGGCTCGTTTAGCTTCGAGCGAAGGGAAGTTCTCGCCGTGCTCGGTGCCGATATAGGTGATGACACCTATCGTAGGACGTATGATAGGTTGCAGGCGTGCCATCTCGCCCATCTCAGATATACCAGCCTCAAAGATAGCCAGTTCGGTCTGTTCGTTGAGTTGCCATACCGATAGTGGCACACCAATCTGCGAGTTGTAGGACTTAGGCGAACGGGTGATGCGATAGTCGTCTTTGAGCAGTTGGTAGAGCCACTCCTTGACCACCGTCTTGCCGTTAGAGCCCGTGATACCGATTACTGGTCCATGATAGAGCGAGCGTTTGTAGGCAGCTAATCGTTGCAAAGATGCGAGAGGGGAATCGACGATGAGGAATATGCTCAGTGTCCCGCTATCCGATATCCGATTCCCGATTTCCGACTCTGATACCACAAACACCTTCACCCCACGCTCAATCAGTTGCGGGATATATTTCGCGCCGTCGTTCTTATCGGTCTTGAGTGCAAAGAAGAGTGTTGCCTCTGGCTCCGCGCCGAGTTGGCGACTATCCGTCAGCAAGTGGCGAATATCTAAGTTCTGCAAGTTATCAATATCGCCGATAACTTGCAGAGGATGAATAGCTTGTATGATATCTTGAATTAGCATCCTTCAAACTGCTGGAGGAAGCGGACGTCGTTCTCGGAGAAGAGGCGAAGGTCCTTCACGCGGTATTTGAGGTTGGTGATACGCTCTACACCCAAACCGAAGGCGTAGCCTGTATATACCTTAGAATCAATGCCGCAAGACTCCAATACGTTAGGATCCACCATACCGCAACCGAGAATCTCTACCCAGCCTGTGCCTTTGCAGAACGAACAGCCCTTGCCACCGCAGAGGTCACAAGAGATATCCATCTCAGCCGAAGGCTCGGTAAATGGGAAGTAACTTGGGCGGAGACGAATCTGTGTCTCAGGGCCAAACATCTCTTTGGCGAAGTAGAGCAACACCTCGCGCAAGTCAGCAAAGCTGACGTTCTTGTCAATATACAATCCCTCTACCTGATGGAAGAAGCAGTGTGCACGTGCCGAGATTGCCTCGTTGCGGTACACACGACCTGGGCACAACACACGGATTGGAGGCTCTTGGCTGAGCATGGTGCGTGTCTGTACGCTGGAGGTGTGGGAGCGAAGCAAGATGTCAGATGGCTTTTGCACGCCAATCTCCTTCTCAATGAAGAACGTGTCTTGCATGTCGCGAGCAGGGTGTTCTGGTGCGAAGTTAAGCAACGAGTAAACGTGGTTATCGTCCTCTACCTCAGGACCTTCCGCTACGGTAAAGCCCACGCGAGCGAAGATGTCGATGATCTGCTCACGCACAAGCGAAAGCGGGTGACGTGTACCCAATGCAATAGGGTCAGTTGTACGTGTGAGGTCGAGTTCCTCGGCTGCTGCTTTAGCGCCATTGGCCTCTACCGCTTCGCGCAACTCATTGATACGTGCCTCGTAAGCCTGACGCAATGCGTTGAGTGCTTGACCAATCTCACGTTTCTCCTCTTTAGGTACTTCGCGAAACTCGTTGAAGAGTTCGGTAACCAAACCTTTCTTACTGAGGTATTTAATACGCAGTGCCTCTAATTGCTCTGCGTTAGTTGCCTGCAAACCAGCCACTTGAGCGAGCAGGTCTTGTATTTTTTCTTTGATAGCCATAATCTGTTTTCCGATGTGGTGGTGCACAATCCACCAATTAACCCGCAAAGGTACAACAATTTTTGCATATTTGCAAATGTTTGAAATAATTTGTCGAAAAAATATGGCATAACTCCCTCCAATAGTCTAATTGCTATGGTTAACCTTTATTAATCCTTTATTAATCCGCTGTCAATTACGTACCATATACGTAGGATATACGTAACATATACGTAAGATATACGTAGGATAATCGGGTTGTTAACCTGAGAATACCCTATCTTCTTCCTGCCTTTTACCAGTTTCTTTCCGCTTTCTTTCTCATTACCACTCCGATACCATTTCGTTACCACTCCATTACCATCCAATATTTTCCCCGTACTTTCCTGCCTGTCAAGTGTTCGACGTTGGTTCGCCGAGTAAATATTCTTCTATTGCCTCGACTTTAAGTCGAGTATTCTATGCAATCTTTGTTCATTAGCCCCGAATCGTATTCGGGTATTTCTGTTATGGTTTTACCACTCCGCGTGTCACGCTGAGTATCCTTGCGTCCCTCTTGGCAGTCTAATGCTCGGCAATATCTCTCCGAGTAAAAAAATACAAGAAAATACGATTTTTCTTGCACACCTGCAAATTTTATTGTACCTTTGCAACCGCAAACCCAAAGTTTGCAGACATAGTTATAAAAAGCGTTTATTTGCGCTTGTTTTGGCACTTAGAAATCTGGTAAATTTCAACCTATCCAAAGCAAGAAGGCAGTAAACGCCCGTTGGGATATGGATTATCCCGCCGCAGAGCGTCCATGCGTGGACTGCTCTGTTTGGTGGCTTTTCATATTCGGCGTGGGCGTTGCTTGCTTATTCTTATAGGAAAGGTTTACCAGAACCTCTAAGTGGAGAATAAGCAAAGGTAAGGTTCCACGCTTTCTTTATATATTCACGGGTCGTTTGGAGCCAACAACCCAATCAAACAAATCATGCCTATGTGAGAACCCCTTTATCTCTCATTCCAATACAGCATCATATGTTGGATGGGATTCTTATGTTTGTTGGTGATGCATGGAGTTTGCGAAAAGCCAATAAGTGAGTAGCAACAATCTAAAAAATAAAAATAAATTATGAAATCTATCAAATTATTTTTACTTGCAGTTATTGCAGTATGCTTTTGCACAAATGTAAATGCCGTAGAGCTGGGCGATTATATGGAAATTGATGGTATTCCATCTGTTGTCATTTATGTAGATGCTTCTGGAGAACATGGATTGGTAATGTCTGCCACAGCATATGACTCTAAAGAAGCAAAAGCCATAAAAAAATATCTTGATAAAACAGCAGTAAGAGTAAATAAATTGAGCAAAGAAGGTGTAGATATGTCTCTTGTTGATCTAAACTATCTTAATCTTTATTTGACATTGCCTCCTTATTCTGATAAGCAATATAAAAAAATGGAGAAGCAGATATTTGAACACCTAGAAAATCTTTCAGGTGCGACTTCTGCTTATGGTCAGGAAAATGCAGAAATATATGCCAATTATTGTGCCGAGAATGGGTTAGATATGTCTATTTATTTCCCTGACCAAGCATGGGCTGCAGAATTGGGTCATGGTTGGTTTATTCCAGGCAATGCAGAGTTAGAAAAATATGCCGAATTTATGGGTGCTGAATATAATAATAAAAAAACAGGATTTGAATTGTCAAAAACAGTTAAAGATGCTGCTAATTTCATAGTAGACGCCTATAATAGCAACAACAATGGTGTGGTAGAATGTTGGTCTCCTAATCACTATCGTGGCATATATGGTAGCCTTTCACATAATTTAGTAAAATACCTCTATTTGCCCATATATGTAAAATCTTCAACCTTAATCAATTCTTCTTGGACTTTAGAAGATGAAAATAGTGGAAAAGTCGTTGATGAAATTGCGCATGATGCAAAGACAAGAAAATTAAATACAGATTATTATGCTTTAGGAACACAAATTGCGGCTGTTGTAGGTGGAAACCAATGGGTGGCTTTTTATGAAAATCACAAAAGTCTTAATTCAGCAATATCTCTGTATGTACAATATCATTCACAAATTGTAGCTGTAAAAGAATTTTAACTTCCGTAAATTATACTCAACATGAAAACAACAAAAATATTTATAATACTATTCGTTAGTGCATTCTTACTTTCTTCGTGTCATACTGCGCTGCAAGGCGTACAACCCGTAGCACGCACACAAAGTTCCTTTGGACAAGAGAATATGGAGTTTATTGGTTTTAAGAATATGAAGCGTGGCGATGTTTTGTTGAAAGACTTTGGAACAGAATTGGAGCGCAGACATATTGCAGTAAACCATCAAAAATTCTATATGGGTATTTATTCTTTGCAAGAGTTAGAAGCCTACAAAGCGTCAATGCGTTATATCACTTTCGTTGATGTAGTGAAACATTCCTACACAAAAAATGATGCTATATCTGATAGTTACGGTTTAGAAATTGGAGGATGGGTAATTGCTGGTATTACAGGTTTTACATTATTCCCTGTATATGTTCCTATGATTTGTGCTGCTGATGCTAATGATTGCCAAATCATCTTGAATGGAGAGTACCATTTGTATGTATATGATACTGTAAAGAAAGAGGTTGTTATGACAACGCCTATCGAAGTACAAGAGAAGGATATGTATAAAGGTCAATTCACGCATAAGCACACCGATGTTGAAGCTGTAAATGATCGCTATCGCAATCTTTTGTATAATGCTTTATTGGATGCCTACTCACATGCTTATAATTTCGTAAAAAATATCAACGAATAAGAAACGAAAATAGCATTTTATTTCTCACCCTGCAACTCATTTGCAGGGTGAGTTTTTGTCTATTTGGGAATTTGGACGAATTTTGCTTGGGAACTTGGATGGATTTACTTGGGAAGTTGGCGCGTTTGATAAGGTGTAATTTGCTTTGGCACGGAATTTGATATGGTTAGGGCAGGGCATACGAAGGGCTCTGCCCTAATAACATAAATAGCCATTAAACCTAAACCTTAATTTTAACCCTTCACTAACCAAAACTATTAACCATTAAACAAAACCTAAACTATGACAACTGGAACAAAGATGCTACTCGCTCTCTTAGGCGGAGCAGTAGTGGGAGCAACAGCAGCCTTGATGCTGGCTCCAAAGAGCGGCAGGGAACTGCGCGCAGAGATCGCAGCTATCGCTCGCGAGAAGTACAAAAACATGAACATGGATGAGATCTCTCATCTCGTGGACAAAGTGATGAAACGCATCAAGAATGGGCTATGCAACTGCCAGTGCAAAGCCGATCTCGAAGCCGCAGTAGAAGATGCTGCAAAGAAATAACTCCCAGCCTCTAACCTTTAACCTCTAACCTTTAACCTAAAGACTATGAATCCAACTTTCTACAATCAGTTACTATCTGATACTCAGGCATATCTGAAAACGCAATACCAACTGCTGCAAGTGCGCAGTATTGAGCAAACGAGCCAATTATTAGGGCTGATTATTACGCTATTTGCTATCACGGCAATCGTAGTCGTTGGACTTATTTTCTTGGCTATTGCCTTGGCGGCATGGCTCGAACAATGGCTGCCTATGTGGGCATCCTACCTCGTCATTGCAGGGGCTATGTTGCTAATTGCGTTAGGGGTGTTTTGGGGCAGAAGGCTATGGTTCGTTTGTCCGATAGAGAAGCACCTCGGCGAAGTCATTTTGGACAATCCGCAACCGCTAAAGAAGCAAAGGCAAGCTATTGAGAACCAATCTGCTATGCAGCGCGAGTTGCTTGAACGCGACATAGCAGAAATCCGCCGTGACTGGTCACAAGTGCAACAGATATGGCAAATGATTCAAGGACTATTCTAATGCAGTTCTGATAGAATTTTGTAGCAGATAAGAGGAGGATATGTGAGGAGCATATCCTCCTTTTTGTGCTGTATAACATGTATATAAACGTAAATTTGATAGATGAAAGTGACAAAAAGGGGATTAACAAATAATTAACAATTATTTATTTGCACGAATCAGAAAAAAGTTGTACCTTTGCAAGGTATTTTGGAAAATACGGGCATTTTGAAAAATAAATAACATAAACAACTTTATACATTAACCCGACTAAGGATCGAGGAACAGGAATAAGTACTCACCCCAATCCGAAGTCACAAAACAATCTAAAAACAATGAAACCAACTCACATTGAGCATCTTGGAATCGCTGTAACAAGTTTGGAAGAGGCTATGCCTTTCTTCGAGTTCTTAACTGGTGGTAAGTGCTACTCTATCGAAGAGGTAGCTGACCAAAAAGTAAAAACCGCTTTCTTCAAAGTAGGTGAAGTAAAGATTGAGCTTCTTGAGGCAACTAGCCCAGAGTCTTCTATCGCTAAGTTCATCGAGAAGAACGGTGGCAAGGGTGGTATCCACCACGTAGCATTCAACGTAGATAGCGTAGAGGAGGCATTGGCAGAGGCTGAGGCAGCTGGCATCCAACTCATCGACAAAGCTCCACGCAAAGGCGCAGAGAACCTCATGATCGCATTCTTGCACCCAAAATCAACCAAGGGTATCTTGACAGAGCTCTGCGAGCAACCTAAATAATTTGGACTAATAAAATCTTTATAAGAAATGGATACAACAAAATTGCAAAAACTGATTGACAACCGCGCGAAGGTAGCAGCCGGTGGCGGTGAAGCAGCAGTAGAAAAACATCACGCAAAGGGCAGCTATACTGCTCGCGAGCGTATCAACATGCTCCTCGATGAGGGTTCATTCGAGGAAGTAAACATGTTCCTCACACACCGTTGCCACGACTTCGGTATGGAGAAAAAAGTATTCTTGGGTGACGGTGTAGCAGTAGGTAGTGGTACTATCGACGGCCGCCTCGTATTCGTATTCGCTCAAGATGCTACCGTTATTGGTGGTTCATTGAGTGAGACTATGGCGCTCAAGATCTGCAACGTAATGGATCAAGCCGTTAAACTCGGTGCTCCTATCATCGGTTTGAACGACTCAGGTGGTGCTCGTATTCAAGAAGGTGCATGCGCATTGGCAGGTTACGCTGAGATCTTCGAGCGTAACATCCTCGCTTCTGGTGTAGTGCCACAAATCTCTGTGATCTTTGGCCCTTGCGCCGGTGGTGCGGTTTATAGCCCAGCTTTGACCGACTTCATCATGATGACCGAGAACAACTCATACATGTTCATCACTGGTCCAAAGGTAGTGAAGAGCGTGACAGGTGAGGATGTAACCGTAGAGCAATTGGGTGGTGCTAAGGTACACGCAACCAAGTCTGGTGTTACTCACTTCGTAGCAGCTACTGAGGAAGAGGCATTGGCAGAGGTTCGTCGTCTCGTTAGCTTCATCCCACAAAACAACATGGAGGAGGCTCCACTCATGAACTGCACCGATGATCCAATGCGTGTAGAGGAGAGCTTGAACGAGATCGTTCCAGATGATCCTAACAAACCATACAACATGAAGGACATCATCTACACCATCGTAGATAACGGTGACTTCATGGAGGTTCAAAAAGACTACGCTAAGAACATCATCTGCGGTTTCGCACGTTTCAACGGCCGTTCTACCGGTATCATCGCTAACCAACCTAACTGGTTGGCAGGTGTATTGGACTGCGACGCTAGTCGTAAGGCAGCTCGTTTCGTACGTTTCTGCGACGCGTTCAACATCCAAATCCTTACCCTCGTTGACGTTCCTGGCTTCCTCTGCGGTACAGGTCAAGAGTACGCTGGTATCATCGATCACGGAGCAAAATTGATGTTTGCTTTCGGCGAGGCAACTGTGCCTAAGGTGACTGTGACTATCCGTAAGTCTTACGGTGGTAGCCACATTGTGATGAGCTGTAAGCAACTCCGCGGCGATGTATGCTACGCATGGCCAAACGCTGAGATCGCTGTGATGGGTGCTAGTGGCGCAGTAGGTGTGCTCCAAGCAAAAGCTATCAAGGCTATCGAGGATCCAGAAGAAAGAAAGAAATTTATTGCTGAGAAGGAGGCTGAGTACAAAGACTTGTTCGCTAGCCCATATCAAGCAGCTAACCGCGGTTATATCGATGATATCATCGAGCCACGCAACACTCGTAAGCGTATCGTTCGCGCATTCGAGAACTTGCAAACCAAGCGCTTGACCAACCCTCTCAAGAAACACTCTAATATCCCATTGTAATTATGATGTTACTTCAAGTTGCAGCCGAAACTGCCGGCATTACAGCTCAGACTTGGTTTATCACCGGTCTTGGCTTCGGTATGGTGGTGGTGCTGTTGGCAGCTTTCGTATATGTGATGAAGCTTTTGGGCTGGATCATGCAACCACGCGTGAAAGCCAAGAAAGTGGAGAACAAAGCCGCAGAGCAAACAGTAACCCACACCCACAGCAAGCTCGACGATTCTATCACACTCACTGCTGATAGTACCGCAGCTATTGCCCTCGCTTTGCACCTTTATTATAATGGTGTACACGATGAGGAAGATACCAAAATTACTATTCAACCACACCGTACACAATGGAACAACAAGATGTACGGCATGAACAATTTACATCGTTAAAACAATGAAAAAAGGATTTAATTTTACTATCGGTGGTCAAAAATACGAGACAACCGTTAAAGAAATAGAACCAAACGTAGCAGAAGTAGTAGTGAATGGTACTTCTTTCATCGTTGAGTTCCAAAAGAATGAGTCTAAGAAAGTGAAAGCTGCTCGCGTAGCTGCTCCTACCGCTGCTCCTACTGCAGCTCCTGTAGCTGCTAAGCCAGCTGGTGCTGCTACTGTTAAGAGCCCACTGCCAGGTAGCATCGTTAAGGTAATGGTGAAACCAGGCGACAGCGTGAAGAAGGGTGACACCCTCCTCACTATGGAGTCTATGAAGATGGAGAACGTAGTAGCTAGCGAGTACACAGGTACTGTTAAGAACGTCCTCGTACAAGCTGGTCAAAACGTTATGCAAGATGACAAGCTCGTTGAGATTGAGACCGTAGCTGAGGCTGCTGCTCCTGCAGCTCCAAAGCCAGTGGCTGCTCCTCAACCAAAACCAGCTGCCGCTCCTGCACCAGCACCAGCTCCTGCTCCTGCTCCTGCTGCTGCCCCTGTAGGTGGCAACAAGATCAATAGCCCATTGCCAGGTTCAGTGATCTCTGTAGCAGTAAAAGAGGGTCAAGCTGTGAAGAAAGGCGACACCTTGCTCGTGCTTGAGTCAATGAAGATGGAGAACCCTATCTTGGCTGACTGCGACGGTACTGTTAGCAAGATTGCTGTAGCTCCAGGTCAAAGCGTAATGCAAGACGACTTACTCGTAGTTATCGCATAATTTTACCTTTAAAACTTTTAAAACCCTTAAAACTTTTAAAACTCAAGAATTATGTGGAATGACTTTTTAGCTTTCTTCCAAAGCATGGGATTTTTGAATATGGAGTGGCAACAAGGTGCTATGCTCCTGATTTCATTCTTCCTTTTGTATTTGGCAATTAAGAAGCAATACGAGCCATTGTTGCTCCTTCCTATCGCATTTGGTATGTTGCTCACTAACTTGCCAAACGCTAATATGTACCACCCAGAGTTGTGGGCAAACTTCCTCGATGCAACCCATGAGGGCTATCATAGCTACGGTTACATCATGAAGAATGCGGGTCTCTTGGACGTACTCTATATCGGTGTGAAAGCGGGTGTTTATCCTTGCTTGATCTTTATCGGTGTAGGTGCGATGACTGACTTTGGTCCGCTGATTGCTAACCCTAAGTCTTTGCTCTTGGGCGCTGCGGCTCAGTTGGGTATCTTTATTACTTTCCTCTGCGCAAGTGCATTCTTTACTCCAGCAGAGGCTGGATCAATCGGTATCATCGGTGGTGCGGATGGTCCTACTTCTATCTTCTTGACATCGAAGTTGGCTCCTCACTTGCTCGGCCCTATCGCTATCGCGGCTTATTCGTATATGGCTTTAGTACCAGTAATCCAACCACCTATCATGCGTGCGTTGACTACTCCTGCTGAACGTAAAATTAAGATGAAACAACTCCGCTCTGTGAGCAAGGTAGAGAAGATTGTCTTCCCTATCATCATTACTGCTGTTGTAGCGCTCGTATTGCCTGATGCTGCTCCATTGATTGGTTGCTTGATGTTGGGTAACTTGATGAAGGAGTCTGGTGTAGTTGATCGTTTGAGCAAAGTAGCTCAAAACGAGCTCATGAACATCGTGGTGATTTTCCTCGGTTTGTCAGTAGGTGCTACTGCTACAGGTGCTACCTTCCTCAATGTGAAGACTATCTTGATTCTCTGCATGGGTATCGTAGCCTTCGGTATGGGTAGTGCAGGTGGTGTGCTCCTCGCTAAGTTCATGAACCTCTTCTCTAAAGAGAAAATCAATCCGCTGATTGGTTCTGCCGGTGTATCTGCTGTGCCTATGGCTGCTCGTGTGAGCCAAATGGAAGGTCAAAAAGCTGATCCTAGCAACTTCCTCCTCATGCACGCTATGGGTCCTAACGTAGCTGGTGTGATTGGTTCAGCTGTAGCTGCAGGTATATTATTAAGTTTCCTTGGATAGACATGAACGAAAAGATAGATAAAGTACATAAGTTTTTGGAAGAGCATGGTATTGAGTATAAGACGCATTACCATCCGCCTCTTCCTACTATAGAGTTAGCTCTGGAATACTGGAAAGAGATTGATTCCACTCATTGTAAGAATCTGTTTTTCCGTAATCATAAGGGCAACAGGCATTATCTGGTTATATTTGAATGCCATAAGGAGCTTGATATACATTCTCTGGAGAAGAGCCTGCATCAGGGTAAACTTTCATTTGCGTCTGCAGAGAGAATGGAAAGATGTCTTGGTCTTCAGCCTGGTTCGGTGTCATTGTTTGGCTTGATCCAGGACATGAATCTGGTGGAGCGTGGAGAGGATGGAAGCCTCGTTTTAGTGAAGGAAGGGGTGATGCAGAAGGAGTTGTTTGAGAAATACACGGATTGCTTGCGAGAGCATCAGATCATCACAGATTGCCTGATCTTCCAGAACAGCTTTAAGCTGGGTGCCAGGATGATGTTGGAAGTCATGGAGGATAACTAACATAGTTTGCGGAGGGGAATTATACTTCCCCTCCGTTTTTGTGTCAATTTTACTTTACACACTTCACATAGATTTCTAAAAAGTTTGACACGAAGTGGCTTTTGGATTTTACATTCGTTTTTTACAATAAATACGTCTCCTAAGACAAAATAATCCCAATGGAGGAATTAAAAAATGAAAAAAACGATTGCAGGCTTATTGGCGCTGTGCATGATGCTCGGTGTATTTACCGGCTGCAGCACAAATAAGCAGAACGAAACTGTAAACAACGAGCCCACTGTGAACGGCACAGCAATTAATGCTACCACTACCGTTGATGAAGAAAGTAATGAAATTTCTGTTCCTAAGTACGTCTTCCTGTTCATTGGCGACGGTATGAGCTATCCTCAGATTCAGTCCACTTCCGACTTCCTGGGTGCTCTGAATGATGAAGATTATTTCATGGCTCAGCCCAGCCTGGACGACAACCAGGGTGCAACTCTGGACGGTCCTGAGTACCTGAACTTCATGAATTTTGAAGCCGCAGGTTCTGCCGTGACCTATGACTCCAACTCCTTTGCTCCGGACTCTGCATCCACCGCAACTTCCATTTCCACTGGTCGTAAGACTTACTCCGGCACCATCAATGTGGATGTCACCGGTACTGAGACTTTTGAGACCATTACCGAGAAGGTTCACGAGCAGCTGGGTATGAAGGTTGGCATCATTTCTTCCGTCAACCTGAACCATGCTACTCCTGCTGCTTTCTATGCGCATCAGGCAAGCCGTAACAACTACTATGAAATTGGCGAAGAGC
>CALCGX010000062.1 GCA_937901225.1 uncultured Bacteroidales bacterium
CCTTCTACTATTCCAGCATATTTACCTTCCTCCTGCTCTATCATCACAACCGATATCGCTTCGGCAAAATCAGAAGACTGGGCTACATACGCTCTAACATCTTCGACCGTAATACTACTACGAACCTCACATGTGATCGTAGCCAAACTATACGAAGGTTCTACAGTTACATCGTATATGTCTAATTTGGTTGTCGGAATACCCTCCTCTCGTTCACAAGCAATCAATATGAATGACAAAAAGATACTAACCAATATATATGCAATGCTCTTTTTCATAATCTCTTTTTTCAATTACATTAAAATATCCATCCTAATCCCACTTCTATTTCCATGTATTTTGCCATGATGGTGTTTACGCCCGCATTGATAGTCAATCCCTTAACACTTCCTATCACACCGCCACCAAAATTCAATCCGCTAATAGATGTTGGAGCGTATTCAATCCATCTGCCATCGACAATCTCCCAATAACGAGTATAGTGTCCATAACCCAAGCCTGCATATACGCCAAACATGCTATTCTTATGCAAGCTAAGCGGTTGCTTATTCAAGAAATTCACCACCACACCCGCATCTACATTCCATTCCATAAAACGCGTTCGGCCAGTATATGCTGGCATTAACGGATTGGTTATTCCAACCCATCCTCCTTCCTGAATATGTAGCCCTGCTATCGCTTTCGTTGTTTGGAAATTCGAACGGCCTTTTACATACCATCCTATTCCCATTACTTGTGTCACTTCGCCATACACTTGTCCTGCCATCAGACCTACGCTCCAAGCGGGATTCATTGCATAGCCACCCTCCGCCAATACAAAGGTATTATGACGATATACCTTTTTCTGAAGCACTGGATACACTTCCACATGCTCCCCAGGATGCACCACCACTTTCTTCTTCCATGTATGATATTTAGGCTTTTTGATGGTCAGCGCATACTGTCCCAAACCGCATTTCTCATTCTCCAATGGCAGTTCCACTATCTCTTTCTGCTTCAAATACTCCACCTCAACCGACAATCCTGCCAAATCCGCACTATCAGTCTTCACACTCAGCCAACCGAACTTAGGCACCAACGCTATCATGGTGTCTTTATGCAACGAATCCACCACAAACGAACCTTCTGCTGTCTTGTAATCCTTCGCCGTGATGGTGTAGTAATATGTTCCTTCCAATAGTAACTGCTTTACGGTTCCGTTCTCCAATTTCCATTCATCCGTCATAAAGCCCGAACGCATCTCCACTTTTGCGTCAATTGGCTCCACAGTCATGATGAATGGATATGTCGCTAATGTGCTTGGATCTCGGGTATCATCTTGCATAGCGTAGTGTACGCGACCATAAAACACAGTATTCGATTGCAGATGTACTAAGCTATCAAACATCATTTGTGGCAAACACTCGCCATTGCATTGCATTTCAATATAGCGAGCACGCGAAGGAATGAGAAATAGCAACTCATTTCTCGCTTCTTTGAACACACTCTCCACTTTCACCATTCGACCCAGCGAGATATTCAATCGCTCCTTAGCATCCTCTATATCCTTGCTGTTGCCATCCAAACCAATACGAATAACCACGTATGGGAACGGATCATCTGCACCAGGTTTCTCCCATGCGCCAAACTGGTTGCGATATACATCCAATGCCTTGATGTTCGGCATCGTCTGAAACTCTTTGGTCAATGTGATGGACTGCGCACAAATGGGCACGTAGGTCACGAATATCAACAATGCCAATAATACAATTAGATTTCTTTTCATAAGCGAATCTTGTTTTCTGAAACTTCTTGCAAAGGTAGTGATTTTTTTACATATGTGCAAATAAAATCAAAGATTTTTCTTAGGAGTTATATCAAACTTTGTAATTAGGGATAAATTGGAGAGCATATTGTTTGAGAGTATTAACAATTTGGTTATGTGATAAAAAAGCCATCTATGATGTGAACATAGATGGCAATTAGCTATTCAGCGAGATAGGTAATTATTTCTTATTTACAAGTTTGCAACCTAAAAAGCCAGTTATTAAACTAATGAGGCATAATGCGATGCAGGAAATCATAATCATTATAGCTGCGCCAGGAAAAAGCAATCCGCGGAATAAAAGTCCAATAGCAAATAGAATAACGAAAACCAATGCACTTATTTCTGTGTTTAGCAAGTGCTTAGCAACACAATTTCCATTACCTTTCAATGCTCCGTATTTAGGAACATAGCAGAGCATCAAAATGGACTGAATTACAAGTAGGATAGGAGTAACAATTGTACTCAACAAATCACCTACAGGCCAATGTAGTGCTTTAAACATAAATGCTATAAAACCAATAGCAACTACAATGCTCGCAGTAATGCAAAGCAATCTAAGAAATAATTCTTTTTTCATTGTTGTTTGTTATTAAATTGAATTCGCCTACTCTTTGTCGGATTTTCGGCTTACTCCGTTGGTTAATTCTTTGATTTTTATTTTGTTGTTTTAACTTCGTATATATGTATAAAAAGGCTTATAACGCTATATTAAATATGTCGAGCAACGGTATCGTTGCGGGTTAGTTACGCTTCTATCTGTTCGATTAAAAAATCTTGTAGGTGTTTGTTTATTTCATGCTGCAAAGATACAACATTTTCTCAATATACGCAAGGAAATACGTACAAAACTTGCATATTCAAAAAAAATACAGTACTTTTGTCCCGCCAAATCATCCATATTTGATGAAATATCGTTTTGCTGACATTGTCATAGACAGTTCTTCGCATTGTGTGATGCGTCGTGCGCAGGTTGTGCGGCTGACCAATATCGAGTTTCGTTTGCTCGAATACTTGGCGCAAAACGCCGACCATATCTGCTCGCGCGAGGATGTCTTGAATAGTGTTTGGGGGCAGCAATTTCAGTACGACACGGGCACGATAGATGTTCATCTCCATTCTCTACGCCGCAAACTGGGGTTTGATAACCAATATCCCATCGAATCGATTCGTAATGTGGGTATTATCTTGCACACGCAACCGAAGCAGCAGCTCCATACGCTCAATATACAAGAGTTTGCTATTCAATGGATTACTGATCATGAGTCAGATTTTCAAACCAAGCAACTCACTCCTCGTTTGCACCTTGATCCGTTTGTGAGTGAGATTACTATCTCGCCGCAAGATCTTCGGCAGATGTTGGATGGTATTTTGCAAGTCCTCTTGCCTGTTTCTCACCCGGGTATTATTCGTATCAAATCCCACTTGGGTAGCCATCACTTTTCGTTGTCGTTGGATGTGAATGGCACCGTCAATGAGCTTCGTATCCCGTTGGCGTGATAAGAGGGTTGTAATTGAAACAAAAATACGCTCGTACCGAGCTATAAAAATATTTAAAAATCAAGGACTTAATTTTTACGACAATTATCGTCAATTACAATGTCAATTATTGTTAATTCGAGGGTTGTTTTTGTTATTGCTCTAATAAAATGCAACTACGTCGCATTTGGAGAGCAAAACAAAAATCAAATTACTGAAGTAGGTATTTAACCATAATCTTAAGGTAGATTTAAGTTGTTTTTATTTCTAAACTAGTACCTTTGCCGCAAAATTTATGATTATGCGACAAAGACTACTTCTTTTTTTTCTTTTTTGCCCGCTTTGGGTGTTTGCAGCTAAGGATTCTACGGCTATTTTTCAGGGCTATAGTGGCGGTATGATGGTGCATGCGGGTTATCTGTTTGGTGACAATCCCGCTGCGGTTCTTCCTTCGGGAGAATCCCTCTCCTCGCAGGGTATCACGGGTGGTATTGGTGGCTCATTACGCATCAACCTCAAGCGACATCTTCGTGTGGGTTGCGAGGGCTTTGTTTCTACAATGAATAGCCAATTGACCAATCAGCGAAACTACTTGCAATCAGGCAGTTATGTCCGCACGGGTTGGGGCGGAGTTTTGGCAGATGCTTGCTGGCGTGGCGAACGCTTTTGGCCTTTTATTGGTGGCTCCATAGGCGGTGGCGCCATGCACACGTTGGCGGTAGCAGAGGGTAGCGAAGAGGATTGGCTGCCCGAAGAGCTGGCTGTCTTGCACAAACAGGGTTTTATGTATGTCAATCCCTATGCGGGTATTGATTTTTGCCTCGCTCCTAGAGTGCATGTCTGTCTTCGTGTGGATTGGATGTTGGCTTTTGCTAAGCAATCCATAGTCTATCCTACTGGCCCACGCTTGTATGTCGGGTTTATGTTCTGTCATTAAATAAGATTAAATAAGATCGCCCTTCGGGCTGTAGATCGGCGCAGAGCGCCTGTAGATGGTAGATCGGGCTTACGCCCTGTAAGGAAACTACAGTGGAGCGATAGCGTAACGATCTACAGCGAGCAAGGCGAGCGTTCTACAGCGAAGCGAACTATTAACTATAATCAAATATGAATTTCTCAGGTATTTTTCTCGGCTTTGTTGCTTTTCTTTGTATTGGTTTGTTTCATCCTTTGGTGATCAAA
>CALCGX010000063.1 GCA_937901225.1 uncultured Bacteroidales bacterium
TGCACATCAGGTATGCCTGCGGGTCTTTCATCTGCGCCATGGCGGCAATAAGCTCCGGCTTGCTGCCGGCCTCCAGCCCGTAGTGGTAGCGAGAGCCGTAGGAGACGATTTCCTCCACAATCTCGCGCTGGTGGATATGCTTCTTGAGGCAGAGTAGTATTTGGCTTGGATTGACTGGTTTGATGAGGTAATCGGCTATTTTTTGTCCGATGGCTTGCTCCATAATATGCTCCTCCTCTGACTTGGTAATCATCACCACAGGCAGGGTGGGGTGCAGGTCTTTAATCTCTTGCAGGGTTTCCAAACCCGACAAACCTGGCATGTTCTCATCCAGGAAAACAATATCAAATCGCTGCTCTTGGCAAGCTTCGATGGCATCTTGACCACTGTTGACAGGGGTAACTTCGTAGCCTTTTTCTTGCAAATAAATGATGTAGGGTTTTAGCAAATGAATCTCATCATCTGCCCAAAGTATTCGGTTCATAGTTTTTCCATTTGTTTATTAGGTTTTGCATATCTTCGGGCCATTGGCTTGTAAAATTCATCTCCTCGCCCGTTCGAGGATGACGAAAGCCTAAGGTTTTGGCATGTAGCACTTGTCGTGGACAGAGTGCAAAGCAGTTTTGGATGTATTGTTTGTATTTCTGCGTAGGCAGTCCCTTGAGTATCTCCATGCCGCCATATTTCTCGTCGGCAAAGAGCGGGTGACCAATGCTCTTCATGTGAACGCGAATCTGGTGGGTGCGTCCCGTCTCCAGGCGACATTCCACGAGTGTGACATAGGGGTAACGCTCCAGTACACGCCAGTGGGTGATAGCCTCTTTGGCATTGGGGTTCTCCTCTAGGTCCCATATCCTATATATCGTGCGGTCGCGCGTATCGCGCGCGAGTGCGCCCGTGATGGTGCCTTCATCTTCGGTGAAGGTTCCCCAGACAAGGGCGTTGTAGGTGCGGCGAGTAGTATGCTCAAAAAACTGTTGTCCCAAGTTGGTCTTCGCCTCGGGTGTCTTGGCTATGAGCAATAGGCCGCTGGTGTCTTTGTCAATGCGATGGACAAGACCGATATTAGGATCGTTGATGTCCAGTTTGTCGCGGAAGTAGTATGCCAAAGCATTGAGCAACGTGTGCTCGTAGTTACCATGTCCTGGATGCACCACCATGCCTGCGGGCTTGTTGATGACTAGTACGTCATCATCTTCGTACACTACCTCCAGCGGAATCTCTTCGGGTTGGATGGTATAGTCATGCGGCTCGTGGTCAAGTAGCACTTGTATGACGTCGAAGGGCTTGATCTTGTAGTTGCTGCTTACGGGCTTGCCATTGACCCATACATTGCCTGCATCTGCAGCACTTTGGATACGACTACGCGAAGTGCCTGCCATATGCTCTGCCAGGTACTTATCAATGCGCTGAAGTGCTTGACCCTTGTCCACCTCACTTCGCCAACGCTCCCATACTTCGTCTTGTTCTATGTTTTGTATTTCTTCTGTCATAATAATAAATAGATCGGCTATGCCTGTTAGACCACTGCGTTGTTAGACCGGGCTAATGCCCTGAGAGATATTAGATCATTGATTCTAGCAGCGCCGTAATCGCGATTTAACAGTGTAACGGTCTAGAAAAACTCCTCCTCATCCACTTCGTTGTCCGCGGTAATGGTCTTTTCGATGTCGGTGGATAGTTTAAGATTCACATTGGTTCCTTCTACAACAACTGTGCCACTCTCTGGCGATTGGCTATAGACAATGTATTGCTCTTGTGTCTCCTCGGTAGGTGGAATGTCGTATTCCACCACGCCGACACTCAGTTTGCTACCCAATAGCCACGAACGAGCATCTGTCAGCGACTTGCCTACCACTGAAGGTACTGTCACTTCAGAGGTCCCTTGCCCTTTGCCTACAACCAAAATGATGGGGGTGCCTTCTGCCAAACTGTTACCCGCCAAGATAGGTGTTTGGTCTTCAGTTTGTATGTCAAGGATGATATCTTTGTATGCTGAAGGTTCGTAAGTAATCTCTTTCACTAGCAATCCTAATGCTTGGATGGTTACCGATGCTTGGCGCAAGCTCAAGTCGCGCAACTCAGGCATTATGACTGGACGGCGGAACTGGGCATTGCGAATCACGTAGATGGTGCGGTCGTGCTTCACCGCCGAACCTGCCACTGGGTTCTGCTCCACGATGGTGCCAAGGGGGGTCTTGTTGGAATAAGTAGAGTCGATGACTTGCAAGCGCAATCCTTCCGACTCAACTATGATATTGGCTTCTTCAAGATACAAGCCAGTGATATTAGGCACAGTAACCTCCACACCATGTTCGGTGGCACGGCGCAGACACAAAGTTACAATCAAAACCACTACGATACCTACCACCACTGCGGCAGCCAAATTGATGAGAACAAAATACCAGTTGCTCTGTTTCCAATCGTTTTTAGTTTTCATTTTTACTCCAAAGTATGAAAAAATCATTAAATTGTCCGCAAAAGTACAATTTTTTTTGCATATATGCAATTTTTAATGTAAATTTGCACGGATTTTGTAAATCAGTAATTAAAACTTGTAGAATTTTATAACTTTTAGAATTCTAGAACCGTTGAAACTTTTAAAATTTTTAAGCGTTATGAAGAAGATTTTGTTAATTGCTGCTGTAGCATTGTGTGCTATGAGTTGCTGCTGCAAGAAGGCAGACAAGGGCGAGTGCGCTAAGGAGTGCTGCCCAAAGACTGAGTGTGTAGAGAAGAAGTGCTGCAAGGCTGATAGCTGCGCTGCTAAGGCTGCTTGCGCTACTCCATGCGAGAAAGCTGATAGCTGCTGCGCTGCTAAGGCAGAGTGCCAAAAGGCTTGCTGCGAGAAGCAAGCAGAGTGCCCAGCTCAAGCAGCTGAGTAATGCGAGTATTCTACATCATTTTAGGATGTATCTCTGTCGTGCTTGGCACGATGGGAATATTTGTACCAGGATTGCCAACAACACCTTTTGTGCTGTTGGCATCTTGGTGTTTTTATCGCTCCTCGCCTCGCTTGCAGGCGTGGCTATTGCAGTCGTTTTTGGGTAAGTATATCCGCGAGTATCGCGATAAGGGTGGTCTTACCCTGCGCAAGCGCATATATATTATTCTACTGATGGCTACGATGGTGGCTATCTCTACTATTTTCTTTATTTCCTCGATGCCTATCCGTATTGTTGTCTGGTCGGCGGGCTTGATAGGCTGCATTGTCGTCGGCTTTGTGGTGCCTAAGGCAAAAGAATAGATTACAGGTTTGTGCCACTAGCAGAGAAATATTAATCAACATACCATATGCGTGGTATGGGAAAAATCTAGTGAGGTTTGTGTGTAGGGGGAAGTTATTCAGACGTTATCAACGCGAGCAAGGTACTAATGTCTTCTTCTATTGCATCTACCGATGGGATATCACGATAAGCGAGGTCTGGTAATTCGTTGAGATAAGTAGGTTGCAATAGTTGCCATGTAGCATGCAAATCAACGATTAGAGGCGATTGGTTCAATGGACGAGTTTGCCAACCATCTGGCTTGCTAAAACTCTGTCTATCATGCTCTAACAATGATTGAAAATCCGCACGGAACTCATCGGAATGGATATATGCTTGACATGATTCATCATGCAGCAGATAATACAAATCATAGAAATGGCGTATCTTAGCAGTCATTTGAGGTAAATAGTCATCCGCCAAAGAACAACGCATAAGCGAAACCAACTTCTCCGTGAGAGTGCGACGGCAATCCAGTACTTTTAATTCCATAGATTGCAGCCTATATTCATCAATCAATCCCCATTGATTATGCTGCATCATAAATTCTGTTAGAAAACTGGTTATGTGACATTTCTGATAAGGGAATGGATTCGCAAAACTATTAATCTCTAACAACAATTCACCAGAATTTACTGAATCCACTTGTTCTGTTATTACTCGTGGGTATTGATAAAACGCTTTATGATAATGCGATCCTTTACTGGTGCTGTCTCTAACAATTTCTTGCAGACCTTGTGTCATTGTGTGCGCTGTTTTGCGAATTAGCGTTTTCAATTGGTTGCCGCTGAGGCTATTTGCATCCAAAATAGCTATATCAATATCCTCTGAAAAACGAGTACCAATATTATATGCTTTCGTCAAACTCGTTCCGCCTTTAAACACAACTCGTTCTGCAACTTCACTATCAGCCAATAATGACAAAGCATGACAAATCCAATAGTCTTTCTCTATGAAAAGGGCCTTTATCCCTAAACCTCCATTGATTTTTGGTTGTGCGGCAGAAACAATTGCTTCTTTAAATAATAATGGATTTTCGTGAAGTCTCATATAATACGCCAATTTGATTTCGTTAATAATACATCGTCATCAATATGCAAACGATAATATGTTGTTCCGTTTAAAGAATTCTTCAGTCGTTTGCAGGGGATAGAAAGTTGTTCGCATATAGCACCAAGCAACGCGCGAACGGATGGAGTGTATGCGAGTGCTAAATCCTGCAAATGATTCTTTCTCTGTTTAGGCAAGTGTTTGATTATTGGTAACAGCATTGCTACTGCTTCAGAAGGAGTAGTGGCTGGAATGCGTTGAATAAAACGCAGTGCATCTAAAATCACATATAAGTCCACATCCTCCTCACAGATAGGGTTGGGTTGTAGTACAAATGCTATTTTCTCTATTCCTCGTCTTAAGGGTCTGCGATAGGTGTTTGTACCAATCAAAACAGTGCCTGAAATTTGTGTAGTAAGTCCTAGACGAGAAAAAGCATTTGTACCCGTGATATACCCAATGCGCTTTCCTTCTTTTAAAATAAAGTCTTTTACGAGTTCGAATGTATCAGGTGGAATCTCACCAAAATATTGTGATTGTATAGGTTTATAATATTTACCTTTGCTCAAACGCTTTAGTTTCCCATTAGCAACCAATCGATTAAGTGCTACAATTAACGATGGCTGTTGGTTTACGGATACACCAAAATCAGCAGGAGTCATTATGATTCCATCTTCTGTTTTGTTTAAAATTTTCTTTATTTGTTTTGTAATATCCATACTGCAGACCACACATTAATTGTTAATGTGTTATGTTTCTTACGCAAAAAACATAACAATTTCGCTGCAAAGGTAGTGATTTTATTTGGTTTGTGCAAATGTTTTTTGTATTTTTGTCAGAAAATCCCCGATTTTGGTGTTTTGCAAGATATGTAAAGTTACCTGCAAGTTTCGGGACCTGAAGGAGTGCGACGGAACGCACTCCGAGCGTAGCGCCCGAAGAGTCCCCACTCTGAGGAATCAGCGCAAGCATAGAACAAAATAAAGAGATCTCTGGGACATCTATGGGCTTTCGGTGGCTGTTAGGTCGTTTTCAGACTGCTTTCAAGTTGACTGCGGGCTACGCGACCACTTCGCGACCACTGTTGCACATCTATGTCATAGTGGTGGCTAATCTGTGGCTTTTGTGTTTCAAGTATTTGTACCTCTATAATAATGCTGCAAAAATCTTCGGCGCGGAAAGGGTTTTGTGCCGAAAGTTGGAGAATTTGGAGAGGACAGTGGTGTAAATAGCATGCGGAAGTCGCTATATAACAAGCACTTCCGCATGGGTGCATTTTTATTGAAAAAAGTTTTCGCGTGCCGAATATTGTGCTGAAAAAAATGCAGTATTTTACGCATTGTTATATATTGTTTGTGGCAGAAAAATCACCTATATCGAATATAAGTATCAGTTTTTTGTCCAAAAGGATTGCTCTATAACAAGCAGGTGGGCAATCAAGTCCACCTGCCTTGTTTCTCCCCTTTTTGGGGATAGGAGGTCAATTAAGCGTGACCAGCGGAAACCCAATCCCGCTGACCTAAATAGTGATGATTAATCTTCGTCTTCACAATCTTCATCTTCCCAGTCTTCGTCTTCACAATCTTCATCGGCATCCAATTGTTCCCAAAGATTCCAAATTTCCTCGCAATCTTTATTTTCGCTGAGGATCTCATTTGGTTCTATTTCTTGGCCGTCATATTTTAATACTGGGCAATGGCCCTCCTCGCTATAATCAGAAGATTCTAAAACAACATCGTAGCACGTGAATATTAGCTGTAATTTTGCAATATCAAAATCTTCAACATCAAAATCCCAACTATAAACGGCAATATTATCAAAACGCTTAACAACTTCGAACTCTTCATCCCACTGAAGATTAAAATCTTCATAATCGGTAAAAATTTCATTATCTGACAACTTTTCCGCATATTTTTCATTTGCAACTCCGTCAATATACACCTCTAATCTAAAAACACCAGCATCACGCTGAAAAGCGAACGTTTCTCCAAGCATGTTTTCATTAGTATCAAATGCTGCGTACTCTCCTTCATTTGCAGTAAGTTCTACCTTTATATGGGTTAATTTACTTTCTTGATTATCTGCCATAAGATTTATACGGTTACCTCTACTCCGCAAGGTTTTAAATGATTAATAATATCTTCCTACTCTTTTAAGGATTTTCGGTTTCCTCCTATAGTATTCTACAGATCATTTAACAATGCACGACCAATCAAAACAATCTATTCTATGTTTATATAGTAGAAGTATTTCTTCTGCAAAATAATTCGGATAGATTGATTTGATGTTTTGTTCTAATGTTTTGTCTATTTCAAGATTTACCGATATATACTCTTTTTTATCATTGACATAATCTCCTCCAAAAGCAAATCCATCCGAAGCACGCCATACTGTTTCTAGTGTGTTTTTTTGTGGAACAGATGGTGCTGTCAACAGAACAACAAAGTCGTCTGGTTTGATATGGAAATGATTCTTGGATATCGGATTGTAGAAATCATTTATCGGATTTTTCCAGCTATGAATCAGAATATTTTTTACATATTCTGGATTGTCATGTACACTATCTTCATCTGGTATTTCTGTTATGTTTTCAATTAGTACAATTGGTCGCACCAAGTCTGATTGTTTAGACATGATCTCAAGAAATCCAATCGCATCATTCTTGCATAATGTTTTGCAGTCAATGCTGTAGATCGGTCTATTAATGATTGATTTAAACAAAATAAGATCGTTTTTTAATTCTTCGTCACTAATAAACAATGTAACAAAACGTCCTGTTATTTCATCGCTAAAGTATTTCTTTGCATTTTCTATGATGCGAGAATCAATGTCAGCCTCTGCTCTCGTTTGGGAAACAAGAATATCTTCATCATCTAAAATACTCATAATTATTCTCCTTTTTTATGATTTATTTTTACTTGTAATTTCTTGTGTATTCTCTGTATGTTGATTTACTTTTTCACAACCGCTCTAACGGGTAATCCATTTGTGCGTCCTGTGCCAAAGATTTCAAGTATATTTTCACCATGAATTCCGCATAGCGCCCAATAATCTTCTTCGTCATCAACTTCACAGGTCCAGTACCAAGCGCTCAAGTAAGCTAAAGTCAACCCACTTTGGTCATTTTTTATCTCCGAATACGGAAGATGCATCACATTATCATTGACTGTTGATTCCACAATAATACCTCTGAAAGTTTGTCCATTTACATTAACATCCTTTCGATATATATTACAATACTCATTGAGTTCCTCAATTTGTGCAGAAGTAGGCATACACCATCTATCACTCCAATTGACTGTTGCAGCGTCATCT
>CALCGX010000064.1 GCA_937901225.1 uncultured Bacteroidales bacterium
ATATACGTAGGATATACGTAACATATACGTAAGATATACGTAGGATAATCGGGTTATTAACCTAAGAACACCCCATCTTCCCCCGCTCATGCATAGGCTATTATTTTATTCATCACGCACGCCCCATCTCCCTTGGGGAGGCATAAATCCCTCAAAAAACAACTTCAAACGTTGAAACATTGCAACTTTTTCACACTTTTTCTTGCATATATGCAAAAAAAGCAGTACCTTTGCACCCGATTTTCGACTATAGTCTCTGGCGATCAGCATAGAGTACGCATTTTTGCGGCTTGAACAGTAGCGTATACTATAGCCTTTTAACCCATTAAAAAACAAACGAAATGGATTTAATGAAAATTGCCGAAGAGGCATTCGCTGGCGAGAAGAAAGAGTTTCCAGCATTCGCTGCAGGTGATCAAGTGACTGTAGCTTATCGTATTAAAGAGGGTAACAAGGAGCGTATCCAAGAGTTCCGCGGTGATGTTATTTGCATCCACGGTAGCGGTGACAAGAAGCGCTTCACTGTTCGCAAGATGTCTGGTAACGTAGGTGTAGAGCGTATCTTCCCTATGGACAGCCCATTCATCGAGAAAATTACTGTTAACAAATACGGTAAAGTTCGTCGCTCTAAATTGTACTACTTGCGTGCTCTTACTGGTAAGAAAGCTCGTATTCCAGAGCGCCGCGTGAAGTAAGACTTCCCTTAACGGCAATTGCCAATTGTCAACTGTTAACTGTCAACTGTCAATTGCCTTTAGGTATTGCCAAATGGTGTAACGGTAGCACTACAGATTCTGGTTCTGTCTGTCTGGGTTCGAATCCTAGTTTGGCAACAAAACGAAAGATTTCCCTTCTGGGAGATCTTTCGTTTTTTGATAAATTGCTGGATTCGAACCCACCTAATAGGGGTCCCCACCAAGCTTTGCTTGGAAGGGGAGAGTGAGGGTGTGCGGTTGCCTAATGCTGCAAAGCAGCAGTCATTGCAACAAGCACAACCCGAACGACGAATCCTAGTTTGGCAACAAAATAAATGACTTCCCATTAGGGAGGTCTTTTATTTTTTGGTAAATTGCTGGATTCAAACCCATTTATAGGGGTTCCCACACTCCTCTACCTCCCCCACGCGTGCGCTCGCGAACATTATTTAATAAAAACGCCACCACATCACCATTTGAAAATTATTTAATAAAAAATTAACAAAAAATTTGCATATACGAATTATTTGTTGTAACTTTGCAATCGTTTTCGGTGTTCAAGGTCATAAAAAGTATTAGTCGCACGCGAAAACAACGAGTACAATTTATTTAATTTTTTATTATTATGAAAAAGATTTACTCTTTATTCATGGCACTTTCATTCGTGCTATGTGCCATGGCTAATTCTCCAATCGTAGCGGAGAATCAATTGAACTTAGCCAAAGCTAAAAATCAATTTGCTCCAGTAGAGAAAACTGCTAAGGTAGCAAGACTCAACAAACAAGACGCTCGCCAAGCAATGGTTGAGGCACGCCAAGCTAAAGCAGCTACTCCAATGGCTATTAACGGCGTTCGCCAAATCGAGGCAGTGCAAAAGGCTACAAAGCAAGTTATCCCTACTAACGTAGCAACTAAAGCTCCTGCTAAAGCAGCTGCTGAAGCTACGGACACCGTAGAGATTGTAGCCACCTATTGGGCATGGGAGTACTACGCGTCAGACAACGATTGGTACACCACCCTCATCGATGCTACCAAGACCTACGAAATCAAGTTGGACTACGTTTCTACCACACAAGCAGGTACCTTCACCGAGGATAACTGCATTATGGATTACACAGGTATGTACATCTACGACGAAGAAGGTTATTCTACCCTCGTACGCTTTGCAGAGGTAGACATCGTTGTAACCGACGACGAGAACGGTCTCACTTTGTACGCAGAGTTGTTGAGCACCGACAATGTGCTTTACATCGTAGATGCACACATCGCTCCTCTGCCAGAGCCAAAAGGTAATGTAGAGTTGGCTTATGTTAATGCAGAGTTGGTGGACGCTACATTGAGCAGCAGTGCATTCCAATTCAGCGCATTTGAGAACGGATACTACACCTCTATCTTCATATACAGCGACCAAGTAGAGGGCGAGTACGACAAGATGGATATGTACGATCCTTATTACAACTACATCGCACACATCGAGGGTACCGATACTACTTTCATCGACTTCTTGGGCCTCAATGCAGTAGTAACCAAAGAGGGTAAGACTTACAACCTCGTAGCAGATGTTTTGGGTAGTGATACCATCATGTACCACATCACTATGTCGTACACCAAGCCAGATCCTACTGACACCATCGACATTGTAGCAACCAACTTGTATAT
Organism: uncultured Bacteroidales bacterium; assembly: GCA_937901225.1. Taxonomy (GTDB): domain Bacteria; phylum Bacteroidota; class Bacteroidia; order Bacteroidales; family Paludibacteraceae; genus Colicola. Next base: position 2,355 of record CALCGX010000064.1, read on the forward strand.
CGACGAGTTTGAGTTCTATGGTATGGTAATCACCACCGCAACAGCAAGCAATGATGAGTACGAAGTAACATTCGACTTGAGCGTAGCACTTGAAGCTGGCGAGTACACTACTGGTGATTTCAACGCAAGCTATAGCAGCATTCTTCGCACAGCAGATATGACAGAGATTGGCATGACAGAGATTACCGCTACCGTAACTGGCGAAGGCGGTGACCGCGTTATCAAGGCTGAGGTAGTAGGTAGCGATAATGTACTCTACAATATGGATCTTAGCTATGTAGTTCCAGAGGCAACTGATACCGTGAATGTAGTATTCGATGAATTGGCAGAAGTTGAGTACTATGCATCATACGGCGATTACTATCTCTTTAACCAAAACGAGAACTACATCGTAACATTGGACATCTTCGAGGAGAAGGGCAACCTCATGGGTGAGTATGCTGCAGAAGATTTCGATATGTATTACACTCAACTCGGTGTGATTGCTGATGGCGACACAACAGTAGTTACTATCGCAGACGCTAAGGCTGTGGTAACTGCTACAGAAGAAGAAGGCATTGTGCTTATCGAGGCTGAGTTGACCGGTATGGACGCTGTACTGTACAAGGTTAGCACCAAGGCGGATATGTCTGACAAAGGTTTGCCATATGATGCTACCGAAGGCTTCCTCATGGACGAATACACCACCGAGGATATCTATACTATCAACGACCAATCCGCTAACGGCTATATCATGTTCGACGTAGAGTCTGCTGACGGCAACGACTTGATGGGCTTGGTATTCTGGGTAGATGGTGCGGATGAGAACACCATCATCCCTACAGGAACCTATCAAATCAATGGTAGCACCGAGTCGGGTACTGTATTGGCAAGTACAGGTATGGGTTCAACTGGCTTGACCTACTCATTGTATGCAACATTGGATGCAGAGGGTATGATTACTCCTCCATGTTGGTTCATGGTAGGTGGCGAAGTAGTAGTAAGTGAGAACGATGGCATCTTGAGCATTTATGTAGATGCTGTTAACTCTAACAACTTGCCTATCTTCATCACTTGCGAATACCAACTCAACGCTAAGCAAGGTTTGCCATACGATATGACTGAGGGTAGCGTAGAGCGCACCTACAGCGATGACGACCAAGTAAAATTCATCACCGATTATGTAGCACAATATGGCGAGTTGTATCTCGACATCACTGCTGCTGACGGTAGCGACAAGATCTCTGTTGCATTCTTGGTAGAGGCAACAGACCCAGCAATCGTCATCCCTGCTGGTACATATCCTATCACCAATACTGCTGCTACAGGTACCGTATTTGCTAGTCCAGGCGTACAAGACGGTAGCATTTATCCTTCTTACTATGGCGTAATGCACCCACAAGGTGGTATCAGCGTACCTTGCTACTTTATGGTAGATGGTCAGGTAGTGGTAGAGAATATCGAGGGTCACTTGAAGGTAACTATCGACGCACTCAACTCTTACGACGTGCCTGCACATATCGTATATGAGGCAAATCCTGTAGAGACCGCTATTGAGAACGTTACTGTAAACACCAACGCAAGCAAAGTGGTAGAGGACAACCAACTCTTTATCATCAAAGACGGCGTGAAGTACAATGTAATTGGTTCTGTAGTTAAATAATATTTACTACATACACTAACAAAGGAGGCTGCTTAGGCAGTCTCCTTTTTTGATTGAAAATCATGCGACAAGCAAGAAAAATAATTGTTATCAGAGAAGTTTTAGGACAATTTCTTGTAAATATGCATTTTTTGTTGTACCTTTGTACAGTTTTTAAGATAATTACAATAATATGAAAAAGTTAGTTAGTCTCCTATGCTGTATCTGCTTGATACACGTGCTTCAGGCAACCCCAAGAAAATTCATTTCACAACTTAACGCTCCTGCCACTGAGCAACTTCGCCAAGCGGTGAAGCAATTTGGTGACGGCAGATGCAAAAGCCTTGCCCCAGGCGACAATATCATCGATCCAGGAACCTCTGGAAAAGAGATTCGACTGACCTTTGACAAGTTTGCCAAAGGTCCGAAATATTATAGTTCAGGCGACTGGTACGTAGAATTGATTAATGACGATGACTGGGAAGTATATCTCAATTGGGAAGCTCCTAAAACCAACTATTGCGGTACATTCGGCACAAATGATTTTCTGCACGATTACTCCTATATCTTTACACCCGACAACCGTCAAAACGGAGGTATTCACTACAAGAATATCACCATGACTATCTCCATCGTAGAGGTAAATCCCGCATTAGATAGCATCGTACTCGATGCCACCATCTTAGGCACCGATGGCAATACCTACATTATTCATGCCTCACAAGAAGTAATCAAGGCTAAAGAGGTAGTCACACAGTCCATCTTAGATGCCACACTGGTAGAAGACTACGGTTCCTATACCATCGCAGGCAAAAACGATGACTTGGACATCAGCGTGGTAGTCATGAACGATAGAATTACGGGCATATACCCCACCATCGAAGATTTTGACATGACCAACAGTCATATCATCTACAAGGGGAAACAGGTCACACCACTCCGCATGGAGGCAATTGTGGACTTAGGAAACCTTGAAACAGGCGATTTGGCATATGGTGCGCAATTCACTATTCTGAGCACAGATACTGCCATATACAATATTTTCTTGGCTGCACCATTCCCAGACCCCACAGACACAGTCAGCATCGCATGCCAAAACATGCGCTTTGATGATAGTTTCGCTTCGGTATATAATATCATGACGGTCTCTGCATCCAACGATGACTACAAGATACAGATCATGTATAGTGATGATGTCATTGCAGAAGGTGACTTCACCGAAGCCAATGCCACCATCTACATTACCGATGTAGAGTCCAACGAAGAGGTGGAGTCATTGGTAGCCACCATGCAGATTCGCTATGATGCAGTTAGCGACTCATATGCAATAGAAGCCACAGCTCGTTGCAGCAACAATGTGGTATATCAACTGTCCTTGACATGGGTAGTCCCTACCACATCAGAGACAGTAGATGTAACTTTTGTTCAGACAGCCCAAGCATCGTATTACGCCCAAGACAACGACCTACTGCTGATGAATGAAAACGATGAATATTCATTATCACTAAACATCGTTGGCGTAGATATGGGTAATACCTTCACAATGGATGATGTAGAAGAATACTACACCTCACTATACGACAAACAACACAACCAAAGCATTGATATCGCACAAATAGACGGTCGCATCTACCAATCAGGAGACACCACATGGATAAATGCCAACATGGTTGCTTTTGATGCAAAATGCTATCAAGTGGCAATGTGGTACGCAGTTCCTACACCCACCGACACCATCACCTTACACTTGACCGATGTACCTTTCACCAATCAGTTAGAGGAGGGGTATTTTCAGTTAATCGGATACACCGAAGACTATACCACCATGATCTCATTCACAGTTGCCAGCCACCAAGTGGAAGGTACTTTCGTCAACGATGGTATGTTTGGCAAGTTTGGAGAAGGTCAATACGATTTCTTCAATGACTACACCTACATCTCAGAGTGGAATAGCGCCACCCGAGAATATGAAATCTATACCGTTGAGAAAGGCGAATTGGTCGTATCCATGGATAGCGATGGTAAGATCGAGGCACAAGCCAATGTGATTTGTGAAAATGCCAAGTTATACCAAATCAATATCGCATCAGAATATTCCGCCCCTAATCTATTGGGAGATGCCATCGAAGGCGATGTAGAGCGAACATATAGTTCGCAGGATCATATCCAAATAACAGACTATACCAAAACCAATGGCCTCATCATCTTTGAGGCAGAATCAGAGGTAGAGAGCGACATGATGGTATTATATTTCTTCTCGAACACGTTTGACAACCAAATTGGTATCCCCGAGGGAGAATATCCAATCAATAGTTCAATACTTCCCGGCACAGTATTGGCCAGCACGGGTATAGACGAAGAGCACAATGCAGTTACACCATCGCTATATAGCACCTTTGACGGAGAATATTTAGATAGGATGTATTTCTTTGTGGACGGAAGCGTAAATATCAGCAAAAATGATGCAGGAAAACTCCATTTGGAAGTGAATGCTGTTAACTCATACCTTGTACCTATCCATATCGTGTATGATGCTGGCGGAACAACCGATGTAGAGGACATACACAAGGGAAATAATACGAACACCCAGAAAATGCTACTCAATGGTCAATTGCTCATTCTACGCAACGGAACACGATACGATGTAGTAGGTCGAAACATGAAAAAATAAAGTTTTTACTTGTATAATTCCAAAAAAAGCAGTACCTTTGCAGGCTTTTTGTGCAGGAGCAAGACATATTCCGAATTTATACACCTTATATATATCATATAGCAATGAAGAATTTTGTAGAAGAATTGCGTTGGCGTGGTATGTTGCAAGACATGATGCCAGGCACCGAAGAACAACTCATGAAAGAACCTACTGCTGCATACCTCGGTATTGATCCTACAGCAGATAGTTTGCATATTGGTCACCTCTGCGGTATCATGATGCTCAAGCACTTGCAAAACGCAGGCCACAAGCCCATCGCACTCATCGGTGGTGCCACTGGTATGATTGGCGACCCAAGCGGTAAGTCTGCCGAGCGCAACTTGCTTGATGAAGAGACATTGCGCCACAACCAAGCGTGCATCAAGGCACAATTGGAGCGTTTCCTCAACTTTGGCGAGGGCGAGAACGCTGCTGAGCTCGTCAACAACTACGACTGGATGAAGGACTACACCTTCCTTGACTTCGCACGCGAAGTAGGTAAACTCATCACTGTGAACTATATGATGGCGAAAGACTCTGTCAAGAAGCGCTTCAACGGCGAGTGCAGTCAAGGTATGTCATTCACCGAGTTCACATACCAATTGTTACAAGGCTACGACTACGTATATCTCAACAAGCACAAGAACTGCAAACTCCAAATGGGTGGTAGCGATCAATGGGGTAACATCACCACAGGTACCGAGCTCATCAAGAAGATGGGTGGCGGCGAGGCATTTGCATTGACCTGCCCACTGATCACCAAAGCCGACGGCGGCAAGTTTGGCAAGACAGAGAGCGGCAATGTATGGCTTGACAAGAAATACACCAGCCCATATCGATTCTACCAATTCTGGCTCAATGTCAGCGACGACGATGCGAAACGCTATATCCGCATCTTCACCTGCCTCGACAAAGAGACCATCGACGCCCTGATTGCTGCGCACGATGAGGCTCCTCATATGCGTGCATTGCAAAAGCGCTTGGCAGAAGAGGTGACCGTAATGGTACATAGCCGCGAAGACTACGAGGCAGCGGTAGAAGCAAGTAATATCCTCTTTGGCAATGCGACCAAAGATGCGTTGAGCAAACTTGACGAAGAGACATTCTTGCAAGTGTTTGACGGCGTAGAGAAACACGAGGTAAGTCGTGAAGAGTTGAATGCTGGTATTCCACCACTCGACCTCCTCGCAGAGAAAACCAACATCTTCCCATCCAAAGGCGAGGCACGCAAGATGATTATCGCCAACGGTTTCTCTATCAATAAAGAGAAGTTCACCGACCCACAAAAGACCATCACCGCAGATATGCTCCTCAATGGCAAATACCTGCTCTGCCAAAAAGGTAAAAAGAATTATTATATTGTAGAAGCAAAATAATGAGAAAGATATTTTCACTATTATTACTCAGTTCTTGCTTGAGCATATTCGCAGAGCGCATTGAGCTCATTCCATTCGGAGATATGGAGAGTTGGACCGTTCGCTATATCCGAGAGTCAAAACTCCTCGGAGGTAAAACTCGAACACTCTATGCATTAGCCCCCACAGACACCATCTGGGAGAATGGTCCATACACCTACGGACAAAATGGCAACCCATGGGCTACCAGCAACGCATATGCCAATATCATTGGTATAGAGAAAGCGGCTGGCACCATGACACCTGAGAAACGAGAAGATGGTGGTACATGTTGTAGAATGGATGTTGATTTGCTCGGTGTACGTGTTATGGGAATGATCGACGTGCAAGTATTGGTACCTGGCACATTGTTCACAGGTCGCAACCTCGAGCCTATCACCACTGCAAAAGATCCTTATCAAAACATCGATTTTGGAGTTCCTTTCACAGAGCGACCAACTGCGTTGATGTTTGACTATAAATGTATTGTTTCGCCAGAAAATTGGATATGGTTTGCTAAAGGTGCTGCCAAGCCAAAGAAACTTGAAGGACATGATGAGGCTGAAGCATACCTCTATCTACAACACCGTTGGGAAGACGAGAAAGGTAAGATCCACTCTATTCGTGTGGGCACTGCCTATGAGCGCTTCAGCAAAACCCAAGAAGAATGGGTAAACGGACATCGCATTCCTATCCACTATGGTGATATCACTGGAGAACCATGGTATGAGGAATATATGGGCTTCAAAGAGATGCAACGTGCGGTAAACTCCAAAGGCAAAGTTGTACTCATTGAAGAAGAAGGTTGGGACGCAACTTTAGAGCCTACTCACTTGGTCATCATGCTAACTTCTGGTAAGTACGAAGCGTTTGTTGGCAAAGAAGGCAACGTCTTGTGGGTGGATAATGTGAGTCTTGTTTACGAAGATTAATTGCTTCAATAAGGCTTTTTGCAAAGAAAATTGCATTTTTTGAAAAAAAACGAGCAAATAATTTGGTCAATTCAAAAAAAAGCAGTACCTTTGCACCCGCTTTCGAAAAGGAAGTAATTCGGTGACCAATGGTATAAAGGCTATTACGTCAGATTTTGGTTCTGAAAATCTTGGTTCGATTCCAGGTTGGTCAACTAAAGAAGCCCGCTCGCGGGCTTTTTTTGAGAGAAATCTCAATGTGTGATGGGATACGGGCAGCCACACCAACAACTATTCTGCCCTATTATTGAGTAACACTTTATAAAAAATGAAAACATTTGAATTGGTAGGTACTCCACGTAGCGAGTACGGTAAGAAAGCAGCTAAGACTTTCCGCAAAGAGAACCTCGTACCTTGCAACCTCTATGGCAATGGCGAGAACGTAACTTTCACAGTAACTGTTGACGATGTACGCAAACTCATCTACTGCCCAGATACAATGGCTGTAGCTTTGACCATTGGCGAGACAAAGAAAATGGCTGTAGTGAAAGAATTGCAATTCCACCCAGTTACAGAGCAATTGTTCCACATCGACTTCCTCGAGGTAACTGAGGAGAAACCAGTAACCGTAGCAATCCCAGTACAATTGCAAGGTCACGCAGAAGGTGTGAAAGCCGGTGGTAAGTTGCAACTTGAGATGAAGAAACTCAAAGTTAACGGTATCTATACACAAATTCCTAACCGCGTTGAGATCGACGTTACCAACCTCGGTTTGGGCAAGAAGTTGTATGTAGAGGCTGTAACAATGCCAGAGGGCTTGAAGTTGATGAACCCAGCTGATGCTTGCGTTGCTCGCGTTAAAGCTACTCGTGCTAGCCAACAAGCTGCTGCAGCTGCTGCTCCTGCTAAGGGCAAAAAGAAATAATCACCACTCACAAGAGCGGTAGAAATAAGAGTGGAAAGGGTAGCTTTTCCACTCTTATTGGTTTAGGAGACCCTCTCAACCTCCCTTCAAGGGAGGAGGATAAATAAATAATAACACATGAAATATCTAATTGTTGGATTAGGAAACATCGGCGATGAGTACGCCAATACGCGCCATAATATCGGTTTTATGATGGTGGATGCGTTCGCAGAGAGCAAAAATGCTACGTGGGAAGATAAGCGTTACGGATTTGTTGCCCGCTGCCGCGCCAAAAGTGCCGAAATCATTTTGCTCAAGCCATCTACATATATGAACTTGAGCGGCAATGCTGTGCGCTATTGGCTGCAACAAGAGAAGATTCCTGTGGAGAATATGCTCGTCTTGGTAGATGATTTGAACTTGCCTTTCGGCAGTATTCGCATGCGTAAGCAAGGCAGCAATGGCGGACACAACGGACTTGGACATATCCAGCAAGTACTTGGTACACAAAACTATGCACGCCTGCGCTTTGGTATAGGCAATGATTTCAGCAAAGGTGCACAATGCAACTTCGTTCTCGGACAATGGAGCGATGAAGAGCAGAAGACCCTACCCGACCGATTGAAATTAGTGGGCGAGATTATCCCATCCTTCTGCCTGCAAGGCATGGATCGCACCATGAACCAATATAACGGGAAGTAGTGTTTAGTGGACGTTCGCTATCGTTTAGTGTTTAAAGTTTAGTGTTTAGAGGCATGAATATTAGAAAACATCCGTGGATAGTGGCAGCATGTAATTTGTTGCTCGTGATGGTATTGTATACCATCTCACGTTTGTTTTTCTACTGGGTAAACATTGATTTATATCCCAACGTATCGACTAATCATCTAATTGAGATGTTGGCAGGAGGAGTGCGATTTGACCTAACCGCCCTACTCTATCTCAATTCACTCTATTTGCTGTTGGTGCTATTACCTTTACCTGCCACTATTCGCAATCACAAGCAATACCTTTGCGTTGCAAAATGGGCATTCTGGATTCCTAATATACTCGGTGTCATCGCTAATTGCATGGACATTGTGTACGTTCGTTTCACTGATAGGCGTACTACATGCACCATCTTTACCGAGTTTCAAAACGATGGAAACCTAGCGAATATCATCGGGCAATCTATATGGCAATATTGGTATGTTACATTGTTTGGCATACTAATTATCACCCTATTCATCGTATGTACGCGTAAGAAATGGGAAGTAAAAATTCCGCGCAAAGCATGGGTGTACTACATCGTAGAAGCAGCATTGATGTTGGTGACAATATATTTCGTCGTGATTGGTATTCGTGGTGGATTCGGTAAATACACACGTCCTATCACGATTTCCAATGCGATGCAATATACCAATACACCGCAAGAAACTGCCATCTTGCTCAACACACCATTCTCGCTGATGAAATCGTTGGAAAACACCACGTATGTTCACCCCCACTATTTTAGTAACGAGGAAGCAGAGAAGTTATTTTCTCCAATTCATACCGATGAAATCGTAGAAAATGGAAGACTGGGACATACCAATGTGGTGGTGGTGATTCTGGAATCATTTTCTAAAGAATACATCGGTTTCTACAACCAACATATCGATGAATACGAAGGTTATACTCCTTTTTTAGATTCCCTATTGACACATTGCGTAACATACGCCCATTCGTTCGCTTCTGGTAGGAAATCCATTGATGCCATGCCATCGGTATTGTCTTCTATTCCGATGCTAATAGAGCCCTATATTGTCACTCCCTATTCCACCAATGCAGTGTCTTCACTGGCAGCATGTTTGCGCGACGAAGGATATACTACGGCCTTTTTCCATGGCGCACCTAATGGAAGTATGGGCTTTCAAGCATATGCTCGTAGTGCAGGCTTTGAGCACTACTATGGTATGGATGAATACGATGGAATCGAAGCTTTTGACGGCACATGGGCTATTTGGGATGAAGAGTTTTTGCAGTATTATGCTCGCACCATGAGCCAAATGAAGGAGCCGTTTATGACTGCAGTCTTCACTGCATCTAGTCATCATCCCTTCCGTGTTCCCAAGCGTTATGAAAATGTACTCCCCAAGGGGACACAACCTATCCACCAATGCGTAGGATACACCGATCATGCACTGCGTGAATTCTTTGCATATGCTCAAGAGCAAGAGTGGTACGAAAATACACTATTTGTCCTAACAGCAGACCATACCAATCAAGTTTCCTTGCCTGAATATGCCACTGCCAAAGGATTGTTTGAAGTGCCTATTGCTTTCTATTCCCCCCGATGGAATCAAGGAGAATTGCATAGCATAGGCGCAGTTAGTCAGACAGATATTATGCCATCCGTATTGGCATATTTGGGATATAGTAAACCTTTCTTTGCATTCGGCGAAGATGCGCTAACCCAAGCGAAGAAACATCCTTATGCTGTCTGCTACAACCATCCCGTATATCAGTTACTATCAGATAGTCTGCTCATGCAATTTGATGGCAAGGAAATGCGAGCGGTGTATAACTACCAACACGATGCCATGCTGCAAAATAACCTAGATAATCAATTGAATACAAAGGACATGGAGATTTATCTTCGTGCCTATATTCAACAATATATTTACCGATTAACAACTAACCAATTGACAGTTGACAATTGACAGTTGAGAGTTAATAGTTTGAAAGAACATGGAAGTACGAGTAGATAAATACCTTTGGGCAATGCGGATTTACAAGACCCGCTCGATTGCTACTGATGCATGCAAATGCGGTCGTGTGAAGATGAATGGTGTGGAAGTAAAACCCAGCCGTATGTTTCATGTAGGGGACATTTTTACAGTACGCAAGGGTCCGATAACCTATACTTATCGTATTCTACAACTATGGGGCAACCGATTGGGAGCAAAGATGGTACCTGAATACTTACAGGATATTACTCCTAAAGAGCAGTTAGAATTGTTAGAATTAGCACGCTACGCTGCACAAAGTGGACGCGATAGAGGCACAGGACGCCCTACGAAGAAAGACAGACGAGATATCGAACAGTTTTTCTCGGATGACTATAATTATTTATTAGATGAAGACGACTATTTAGAAGAAGATTAAGACTATGCTTTTGAAGAAGAATAACATTGCTGAATACATCCTGTATCTCTGGCAGATTGAGGATTACCTACGTGCATTTCCACAGCAAGCGGAAGCCAATCAAGAGTTGCATGATTTAAGCGAGATGATGCACCAAGAGAACATCTTGGAAAGTGGACACCTACAATTAGCCAAGAATGCTCTTGATGAATTGGAAGACTTACACAATGATTTGTTGGATCAAGAGGCTACTTATCGCGCAGCTATGATTCAGCTTACTCCTTCGCTCAATCTTTTGAAGGCTAAAACAGACCGACCAACCATGAGTGATGTAGAAGCTTGTCTGATATTATTGTACCAAGTCATGCTACTTAACCTACAAAAACGCCCGATTTCAACGGAAACACAACAAGTACAAAAGCAAGCTACACAAATACTGCAATACCTCAGCAAAACATACAAAGAGCAATAGATATTGACCGCTTAGCTGTTAGATGTTAGACCGCCTACAGCTGTTAGAGTTTAGACAAATGAGAACCAAAGAGCGATATGAGAAAGCATTGGCATGGTTTGAAGCAAACATGCCCGTTGCTGAGAGTGAACTGAATTTTGAGAACGAATATCAGCTCCTCGTGGCGGTCATGTTGTCTGCTCAATGCACAGATAAAAGAGTGAATTTGGTTACACCCGCACTGTTTGAAGCATACCCAACTATTGCAGACTTGGCCGATTCCAACGCAGAAACTGTACTAAAATACATCCGTTCAGTAAGTTACCCTAATAGCAAAGCCGAGCATCTAGTGCAGATGGCCAAACGAGTGGTAGATGTGTATGGAGGAAATATACCTGATAGCCGCGAAGAGTTGCAAACATTGGCTGGAGTAGGAAGAAAAACTGCCAATGTGGTATTGGCTGTATGGTGGAATCAACCTACTATGGCAGTGGACACCCATATCTTCCGTGTGGCAGAACGTATTGGCTTAACAACCAAAGCAAAAAATCCTCTGGATAGCGAGCAACAACTCATCAAATATATTCCCGAGGAGATTATTCCCAAGGCACACCATTGGCTGCTGCTACATGGTCGCTATACCTGCCAAGCCCGCACTCCTAAGTGTGAAAAGTGCGGTTTGCAAACTATTTGCAGGTATTTTTCAAGTAAAAAGTAAGAAAGTCTTGCATGAATGCAAGAAAATTAGTATCTTTGCGCGCTTTTTAGTATTTTAGATGAAAAGGGCGCTTATTGTTATAGGGATTGTATTAGGGTCACTGCTACTTTTGTTTGGTAGCATTGTAGGTGTACTGCATATCAAAGGTGTGCAGACATATATCGTTGGGAAGATAGCTGAGCAGTTCTCTGAGAAGTTGAATGTAGATGCCAACATTGCCTCATTCCATTATCGTCCGTTATCACACCTTGCATTGGATAGTGTCTATCTTAGCGACCAAAAACACGATACGTTAGCCTACATAGAGCAACTGCGATTGGAGTTTGCGCCATTGGCATTGCTTGAGCAACGTATCAACATACAAGAGTTGCGGTTGCACAATCCATATATCAACCTCCACTCCACTTCGGATTCTACCCTTAATATCCAATTTCTAATTGACGCTTTTAAGCAGGATTCAACAAAAACCAATGATTTTCCATTCCGCTTAAATATTGACCATCTATCATTAGAGCAGAGCCGCGTTCGCTATAATGAGGTGCTGATTGATCAATTGGATTTGGCTCTAGCGCTCCCCGTTTTAAGCATGGACTCGCTGGATGTACAACTCCATTCATTGCACCTGCGTGCACAAATGGATCGACTGGATGCAAGTTTTGAAGCGAACTTAAAAGGTAATTTAGATTCTGTATTTGCAAAAGATATGCAATTGGTATTCCGAGATCAAAAAATGTTTTCGGGAAACGTTGCCATATATCATCCTACAGTATTGGATTCACTATTCATTGATGCTCAATGCAACGATTTGTATTGCAACAATGCGCTGCTCCAAGACCTATTGTCGCAACTGCAAATGAAGCCAGTAAAATTGCCACCAATGATTAGTAGTTTGGGGCATGTGCATTACAAAGGTGATATTCGTGGAGGCTTGGAAAAAGTAGATTTGCATGGTGCCTTTACAACTGCTTTAGGATCTGTAAGCGTAAATGGAGATTTACATGTAGATACCACATTGCAAGACTTTGATTTCCGCGGACATGTATCTACTCGCCGTTTCCAATTAGGAAGAATGTTGAATCAGCCAGATTTGGGGATGATTGCCTTTCGAGCACATATAGATGGAGCGATTGATTCATTACAACTGGTGCATTGCATGGCGGAAGCGGATATTCAAAAATTTGACTACAAAGGCTATACTTACAAGGATATCCACATCGACGGTGATATGCTACCAGAAGAAGTGAATGGCTCGGTAAGCATTAATGATGAAAACCTTAAGCTTAACATTCACGGACTTGCAGACTGGTCAGAGGACGACACGCGACTAGATATAACTATGCAATTGGCAGACTTCAAGCCTGCCACACTAAACCTGATAGACAATTATCCAAAATTGGCATTAGGCGCTACTACCTATATCAGTTTGTACACCTCTGGAACGGCCAATGAACTATTGGATAATATGAGTGGATACGTGATTGTTGATACCCTCAATATCCAGAATGGCGCAATGCAAACCACTATGGAGCAATTCAAATTGCTTGTTGATAGCGAGTTGAGTGATGAGTTACCTATCCACCAATTACGTATTCAATCGGATTATTTGACGGCTAATCTGAGTGGTGCATTTGCTTATCGTACCCTACCTGCAACTATCCAACAATTGGTGCATGATTATGTGCCAACATTGGTAGATGCTCCTACAGCACAAAAGACCAATAACAATAACTTGGCATTCTATGCCTATTTCCGCGACTTAGACTCGCTCACACAAGTATTGGATTTAGGTATTGACTTGCCATCGTTCCCAACCATTAAGGGATTTATCAGTGAAGATAACAAGCAAGTGGGAGTACAAGCCTATATTCCACATATCAATACTAGCGGAGTAAAAATGGAAGACATTACCATCTCATTGGATAACCAAGATGATGCTTTGGATTTCTCAATGTATGCCCTCCATCACCTGCCCAAAGATAATCCTACAGCAGCCAAGTTAGGTGATATCAAAACGACTATTCGCGTGACAGCTGCACATGATGAAGTGGACTTGAGTTTAGAATTAGGCAATACGGATAGTGTACGCAATGAAGGTGTGATTAGTGTAGCATCTAAATTATCCAAGTACCATAACAAACCTAAGTTTGATATTGAGATTTTGCCAAGCAATATCATCCTAAACGATTCAGCATGGACTATTGGTCAATCTACCATTACCTATACACTCGCTGATCAGGTTATGGACATCGACAACTTCTCATTAAGTACAGATCACCAACTAATCACAGCAGATGGTACGGCATCAAAATCAGCCACAGACTCTATTGATGTAGTGCTCAATAACATCAACTTGGACTATTTACTCAGTTATACAGAAGCTAGTAAAGCCATTTCGATTTTAGGTCCTGTAACGGGTAAAGCCAAAGTGTATAGCGTATTCTCCGAGCCAATGTTGGAAGCACAAGCCTATATCCCTAATGGCGGTTTGAATGGTGTTTATCTGGGTGATGTGACTGCCGAAGCTACACTAGACAGAGAAAACAACAGCATTCTGCTATATGGTCAAATTGTAGATTCCACCCAACATATGGTGGCAGAAGTGAATGGTAAAGTGATACCAGCAACGAAATGGTGGGGATTGGATATCACCTGCGATAGTGTGGATATCAATTTTATTGATTTCTGGACACAAGGTCTTATTGCTAATCCACAGGGACGAGGTTATGGACACGTGAAAGTGGAAGGACAAGAGCGTCAAGTATGGGTCACAGGACGCGCCTTGGCAAAGGATGCTCAGATTACAGTTCCGCAGATAGGTGCGACCTTCTACATGACGGACTCTATCTTCTTGGACTCTACATCTATACGTTTTCCTGATATCACTGTGTATGATCAATATGGCAACTCAGGCATATTCTCTGGCGCGGTGAATCATGACCAATTCATGGATATCACTTTTGACTTGCGTGCACAAGCTAATAATATGTTAGTGATGGATTTGCCAGCCGAGCAACAAGCATTCTTCTATGGCAAAGTATTTGGCTCTGGAGATGTACATATCTATGGCAATGAAATGGATTGCCAAATAGATGTGAATGCACGTACCGAAGCCAACACTAAGTTTTTCTTGAATATCAATAGTGCGAGCCAAGCAACTAGTTCTAGTTTCATCCAATTTGTAGAGCCTGATACTACATCGCATTACTTATTAAGTCTATTACAACCACAAAAGAAAGAAACTAAAGTTAATAAGCCCGAAAGCCGTATGCGTCTTTCCTTACAAGGAGAAGTAACGCCACAAGCAGAAATCCATATCAAATTGGGAGGAGATGATGGTATCAAAGGTCATGGAGAAGGCAACTTGAAGTTGGTATATGAGTATCCCTCAGAGAACGTACAAATGCAAGGAGCATATACATTGCACTCTGGACAATTTACTTTCTCAGTGGGCAATATTGTACGACGTAACTTCACCATTCAAGAAGGCAGTCAGATTACTTGGGATAGCGATCCTATGGCTCCGACATTAGATATTACTGGTTATTACCACACGACTGCCTCATTGCGTGATTTGTTTGGTACAGAAAGTAGCCAAATCGCCACAGATAGAACCTCGGTGCCTGTCAACTGCGTATTGCATATGAGTGACGAACTATTTAATCCTATCTTGAACTTCGCCATCGAGCTACCACAATCAGATGAATCGGTACAGAGTCAGGTACGTTCGCTAATCAATACCGATGAGATGTTGATGCGCCAAATCATATACTTGCTCGTATTTAACCGCTTCTATACACCTGATTATCTGCAAAACACACAGAATGTAGGTTTGAACGAAACCTATTCACTATTGTCTTCTACAGTAACGGGACAGATTAATTCATGGCTCAATAAGCTCACAGACATTTTTACTATGGGCTTTAATTTCCGTACTGATGGAGAAGGCGAAACTGCAAGTCAAGAGTATGAGGCAAATTTCCAAATCCACCCTATTAACCAATTGGTCATCAATGGCAATTTTGGTTATCGCTACAACGACTTGAGCAATCGCCCATTCTTTGGAGATTTGGATATAGAGTACCTGCTTACTCCAAATGGAAAATTCAGAGCAAAGGCATATACCCATACGGTGGATAAATACTCTCTGCGCCAAGCGAATACAGTACAGGGGGTTGGCTTTGTATTCAAGCATGATTTTGATGTAAGTAATAAGAACAAAGCAAAGAAAGAGCATTCTTCTCGCCGAAAGAAGGGTAAAGAAAGCACTCCACACGAGCTCAATGATTCTACTCACGTGCAAACGACTACTATAAATCCATAAATATTCGCCCTATGTTGATTAAATGTTATGGTGCAGCACCACAAGGTATTGATGCAGCGATTGTTACGATAGAAGTACATGCTGTACCTGGTTTTGAGTTCACACTTGTAGGGCTGCCCGATAATGCCGTGAAAGAAAGTCACGAACGCATTTTGGCAGCTTTGATGGTGAACGGCTACAACAAACCACGCCATACCTTGACGATCAACATGGCTCCAGCAGATATTAAGAAAGAAGGTGCTGCCTATGATTTGCCCTTGGCAATTGGTATGTTGGCAGCCGAAGAGGAGGTCAAGACTATGCTCTTGGAGCGATATATGATTATGGGTGAATTGTCGTTGGATGGTACACTGCAACCCATCCAAGGTGTTTTGCCTATGGCATTGGCGGCACGTAAAGCAGGGTTTGAAGGCATTATATTACCCGAGCCAAATGCCCGTGAAGCAGCAGTGGTGAAGGGATTAAAGGTCTATGGTCTGAAGAACTTATTGGAAGTAACACGCTTCTTGAATGGTATTCAAGCTTATGAACAGACTGAAGTAGATACTGAGGCGGAATTTGCTGCGCACGCATTTAGTTCGGATTTAGACTTTTCGGATGTACGCGGACAAGAGAATGTGCGCCGAGCCATGGAAGTGGCAGCAGCAGGTGGACATAATATGCTGATGGTAGGTCCTCCTGGCGCAGGTAAAAGTATGATGGCCAAGCGACTGCCATCTATATTGCCACCGCTGAACTTAGAAGAAGCATTGGAGACAACCAAGATATATTCTGTTTCGGGTATGATGGCACGCCGGAAAGAGAGCGATGGTATGTCGAGTGCGCTGATTGTACAACGTCCTTTCCGTAGTCCACACCATACCATTACCGATGTAGCATTGGTGGGTGGCGGCACTAATCCTCATCCAGGAGAGATCAGCCTCGCACACAATGGCGTGCTCTTTCTTGACGAACTCCCTGAATACAAAAGGAGTGCTTTGGAGGTGATGCGTCAGCCATTGGAGGACAGAAAGATTTGCATCACACGCACCAAGTTGACAGTGGAGTATCCTGCAAGTTTTATGTTGGTGGCAGCCATGAACCCATGTCCATGTGGACACTATGGTGAGAATAATCCTGCCCACCCATGTACCTGTACACCTGCACAAATTCACCGCTATATGAGCCGCATTTCAGGTCCGCTGTTGGACAGAATCGATATCCAATGCGACATACAAGCAGTACCCTACTCTACACTGAAAGATACGCAGCCTGGCGAAAGCAGCGAGGCAATGCGTGAGCGTGTAGTGCGTGCTCGCAAGGTGCAGGAGCAACGCTTTGCGGCATATAATATGACGGTACAAAAACCAATCCACTGCAATGCACAGATGACACCAAAGTTGGTGCGTGAGTTTTGTCAGCTGGATGCACAAGGTGATAAGATGCTATCCTATGCAATGGATAAGATGGGCTTATCGGCGCGTGCGTACGACCGTATATTAAAAGTAGCTCGAACTATTGCTGATTTAGACAATAGTTCGAGTATCGGAATGAGCCATCTCTCTGAAGCGATAGGTTATCGCAGTCTTGATCGAGAAGATTGGTGTGGATAAATCCTCCACAAGTAGTTGTAATTATTCTTTCACCAATGCATTTTTGCGACGGATAATAACCATCGCATATACCAATGCAGCCAGCAACAACGCGCCTACCCCATCCGTTAGAGGCTGATCAAAGCCTGGCTTATTTGGCAGATTTCCTTCTCCTCCAGGCACGGAAGGAGGCGCCTTTCTTGGTCCACCCGTAGGGGAAGAAGCTCCAATCTCAGCAGCATCGCCTGCAGCAAAAGGAACTGTGTAGTTTCCTGACAAAGAGGAGTTGGACTGATACGACGAAGTGGAACGGAACTCCTGAGTGGTGGGCATAGTACTAACACGTTGGTCATACCCATTTTGTTCAGGTACATGATATACTTGTGCCGACGCGGAGAATACTGCTGATACAGCAAGTAGTACTAATATGGAAATTTTTCTTTGCATCTTACAAAATTACTTTTTGACTATTACCATTTGAATATATGATATAACATCCTTTGTCTAACAAAACTTGTGCCATATCCTCTCCTACATTGATAGAATGTAGCAAAATGCCATTGATTGAATAAATTTGGACAGATTGGCCATTGGCATAAACCGTTAGGTTATTACCGTCTATCAAATAGTGAATTGAATTTGCAGTGTTGGCAGAAGAAATGGATGTAGTCACATCATTTTTCCCACGTAGGCGTACCGTCATTTTAGGAGCACGCGCAACACCATTTGTCTGCTGTGGCATCACGTAGCACTCAAATGGATTAAGCGTGGTTGCAGAATATTGCAGAATAAAATCATTTGTAGCACGCAACATATAAACCTCATCTGATATAGCTTGCTTTTGCAACGTGGTATTACCAGCCATTTGCATTTGAGATGTTGGCATCAGTGGTGTGAATGAATCTGTCAGATTATTCAACTCTTTACTGCCATGAAATGTTACAACTCTATTTTTATAATATCCATACAAATCTGGAAACTGAATAATATAAGTCGTCTTTTCAAGCAACTCAGTTGCCATATCAAATTCCAACTCTTCGCCAGTCTGAACGTTAGACGGTGTAGCCAGATAATAATGCCCACCATTAGTTATATTCCATACATCAAGTGTACATTCGCCATCAATCTCATCATCTATAGTTACCTTTTCCACTTCAAAAGGCAGGTAAAGGGTTTCCCATCTGCCAGGAGTAAAAATACGTTTGTATGTAATTTTTCCGACCTGGTCCAACTTTATCTCATATACCCCATCACCATGATTGGGAGTTCCTACATGATAAACTGTTACTGGACAATTTTCTGAAAAATGTTCGGTAAAAAATGTATAATTCCAATTAGGATCTAAAAGCCAATCTGTAGTAGTTCCACATGGTATAAAAAATCTAACGGAACCATCATTATTGTTACTAGCGTTCTCTCGAACTGGAGAAAATATCTCATACACTTCATCATCCAATGTAGGAGGCGTATTTGATCGGAAAACATATTCGCTCGCACAAGCAACAAAAGCAGCAGTACCAATGTGTGAAATCGAAGATGGAAATACGATTGTCTTTCCTGTCATTCTATTCATTACACCGAAAGCTTGTTGACCAATGATACGAATATTTTCTCCTAGTGTAATAGAGGTATAATCTGTTTTATAAAAGCCCTTATTATCTATCGCAGTAACTTGATATTGAGATCCATTCATATGCAACACGTTATCGGCTACATTTAACTCATTAGATGCCGCAATACCTTCACGCACACTTACCTCCTTGAGCAGATTGTCAGTTATGTTATAGATAAATCCCCCGATAGAGAATACCGATCCAGACTTTTCATAAACTTCCACTGACGAATTCTTCCAAGTAGCAACATAAGCATCAATCGTGCCATTAGGAATAATAAGTTTTACGTGAGAGTAAAAGGTATTAATATCTTGCTTTTCTAATCCTGTGCATGTTTCAGCGTTTTGAAACTCTATAGTAGTAATACCTGAACACGACGCAAATGCCTCATAACCAATTGACTTAACCTGACTTGGAATGACCACTGTTTTTATTTGTTTGCATTTTGCAAATGATCTTTGACCAATCGTCTGCAATGTTGCTGGTAAAACCAACTCTGATATTTGGTCACATCCAAAAAAGGCATGCTTTCCCAGAGATAAATTATAGTCTTCAATCGCAGTTACAGTATAGACAATGTCATTATTTTCTACATATTTAGGAATGACCAACGTATTGCTAATAACAAAAGTGTCTAATTGAGCATCTACCATAACACCGACAGCTGCTCCTACGCTAACATATTTATTTTCAGCATCTATAATTGTATACTCCAAAGTATTGCCTTCGTATTCATAAACAAACGCAAAAGCCGGCGCAATTGCTGCCAACAATAGTGCTATTAATAATGTTTTCTTCATACCTCCAAGTGCTACAAATTAGTTGTTTAAGACAATATATTATATTGAGTGCGCAAAGGTACAAAAAAAAAAGCACATGTGCAAGTATTTTGCAAAAAATATAGTCTTTTTAATTTTAGACTGAGAGTTTTAGCCGTTTTTTACCCCTTTTCTATACCATAGCCAATACAAATACGTATCGATTTGGCTGCTATTCGGAAAATTAAACAATCATAGAGCAGCTACAAGAATGCGGGCGAAGTGCCAAGCTATTTGAATAGCTAATGAATATGGAAAGTAGGGAGATGTATCGGTGGTTGTATAGCATCGTCTCGACGAGGTTCCAATCAGGTTCCAATCAGATTCCAATGAGGTTCCAATGAAGACAGGTGGCAGATAAGGGGGATGTAATGGGCAAGATGAATGAATGAATGAATGAAAGAATGAACGAATGAAGGAATGAAAGAGTGAAGGGAAAAGCAGTGAAAAATAAGAAAGACTAAGCTGGAGCCTAGTCTTTCTTTATAGGAATTCTGTCTGATATCGGGGATCGGATATCGGAACAGTAGATTAGTGACGATTCAAGCGTGCGCCATCTGCCTCAGGGTTGCGGCGCTCTGGACGTGGACCACGACGCTCTGGACGAGGACCGCGATCACCACGAGCTGGACGCTCTGGCTCTACATAACCCTCTGGTTTCTCCTTCAACGCCTTAGCACTGAGTTTGAACTTACCTGTCTTTTGATCAACCTCCATGAGTTTGATAGTGATCTTGTCACCCTCTTGGATACCCGTCTCTTCCATTGTCTCATAGCGCTTCCAATCGATCTCAGAGATGTGGAGCAAGCCCTCTTTACCAGGCATAAACTCTACGAAGCAGCCATAAGGCATGATAGACTTAACGGTTGACTCATATACCTCGCCTACCTCTGGGATAGCCACGATAGCTTTGATCTTAGCGATAGCAGCGTCCATAGACTCTTGGTTGTTGGATGCAACCTCTACCTTGCCACCCTCTTCGATCTCGTCGATAGAAACGACAGCGCCAGTCTCAGCTTGGATACCTTGGATAATCTTACCACCAGGGCCGATCACTGCGCCAATCATATCCTTAGGAATGATGAAGCTTACGATGCGTGGAGCATGAGGTTTGAGGTCAGGACGAGCCTCTGGCATGGTCTCAACGATCTTGTTGAGGATGTACATACGTGCCTCGTGTGCTTGTGCGAGTGCATTCTCAAGGATCTCGTAGCTCAAGCCATCTACCTTGATATCCATTTGGCAAGCGGTCAAACCGTCGCGTGTACCTGTGGTCTTGAAGTCCATATCGCCAAGGTGATCCTCATCGCCGAGGATGTCACTCAAGATAGCATACTTAGTACCCTTGCACTCAGAGATAAGACCCATAGCAATACCAGAAACTGGTTTGATAGGCACACCAGCGTCCATCAATGCGAGCGTACCTGCGCAAACAGTAGCCATAGAAGAAGAACCGTTAGACTCGAGGATATCGCTCACTACGCGGATAGTGTATGGATAATCAGCAGGAACCACAGTCTTGAGCGCACGGCAAGCCAAGTTACCGTGACCAATCTCACGACGACCTACACCACGTTGTGGACGAGCCTCGCCTGTAGAGAATGGAGGGAAGTTGTAGTGGAGGAGGAACTTCTCAGAACCTTGGATAAGTGCCTCATCAATCATCTTCTCATCGCGGCTGTTACCGAGTGTAACAGTAGAGAGTGATTGAGTCTCACCACGGGTGAAGATAGAAGAACCGTGAGGTCCTGGCAGTGGAGAAACCTCGCACCAGATAGGACGGATGTCGGTAGTCTTACGACCATCGAGACGCTTACCCTCATCGAGGATAGAGCGACGCATAGCCTCTTTCTCTACATCGTGGTAGTATTTGTTTACGAGTGCATCGATTTCATCCAACTCTACGCCGAGAGCCTCAGCACGAGCAGCCATATATTCAGCTTTCTCTACCTTGAAGTCCTCGCGGATTTGGGTGAACATCTCCTCGCGGTGGTGCTTGTTGGTGTCAGCAGCAGTAGCTTGTGCGTAAGCGCGAGCGTAGCTAAAGTCGTGAACGGCTTGCTTGAGTTCATCGTCGTTGATCTCGTGGCAGTACTCACGTTTAACGGTCTTACCAAATGCCTCCATCATCTCAATTTGAGCTTGGCATTGTGGTTTGATAGCCTCGTGAGCCACCTTGATAGCCTCGAGCATATCAGCCTCGCTCACCTCTTTCATCTCACCCTCCACCATCATGATGTTGTCGAGAGTAGCTGCTACAACGAGCTCGATGTCTGCTTTCTCGCATTGCTCGAAGGTTGGGTTGATCACGAACTCGCCATTCACGCGTGCTACGCGAACCTCAGAGATAGGACCCTCGAATGGGATATCTGAGCAAGCGAGAGCTGCACTGGCAGCCAAACCTGCGATAGACTCTGGCATATCGATGCCGTCAGCAGAATAGAGAGTTACGTTTACGAAAGTGTCAGCGTGATAATCGCTTGGGAAGAGAGGACGCAACGCACGGTCGATGAGACGAGCGATAAGGATCTCGTAGTCAGATGCTTTACCCTCGCGGCGAGTGAAACCGCCTGGGAAACGACCAGCTGCAGAAAATTTCTCTTTGTACTCAACGGTAAGCGGCATGAAGTCCGTACCTGGAACCGCAGTCTTTGCGGAGCAAACTGTAGCAAGAACCATGGTATTGCCGAGGGTCGCCATTACAGCGCCGTCTGCTTGCTTAGCCAGCTTGCCAGTCTCGAGCGTGATCACACGCCCATCAGGAAGAATAATCTCCTTTTTTACAATATTCATCTTATTAAAATTAGTTTTACGGGTACCTTTTGCACCCAAGTTAGTTATAGACCATAAATGTCGCTGCAAAGGTACTAAAAAAATAGGATATACACAAGTATTTGAGATAAAAAATGTATTTTTATACAATTTTCATGCCACTATATAATATAAATAGGTGCGCCGAAGCACACCTATTTATATATGATTACTAGCCTACCGTCAATGACCTATTGCCGAAATGATATCTTATTTGCTTAACTTCGCTTCTGCTTCGTATGCAGCGAATGGGAAGATCAAGCATGCTGTTCCGTCCATTGTGGGTTCATTGGTGGAGTAGTCGTTGGTGGAGTCGTGATAGACCATCACATTGGGCTGATAGCGCATATAATTGATACCACCTTCCATGTTCACACCACGCAGGCTATTGAAGATGCCTTGATACACGGGGCCGTCCACCAGCCCACCTGTCGTATTACCTATTCCCTCGCTAATCATAAACGAGTGAGGCTGAGTAGGATAGCACTTAGCTCCAGGTAACTCCACGATCATGCATACACCCCATGGGTTGCAGCCCAATAGCCAATCACGCAAGGACGACTCCATGTCAATATAGGTCGAGTCGTTGGTCAATTGGCGATACAAGATACATTGGGTCAGCATGGCCGTTGTGAGGTTATTTGAGCACCAAATCGACGGAATACCATACAAGAAGTCCTGTTGTACGGGCTTGCCGTTGATGGCACGCTGATAAACCATATCAATGCCTTTCTTCAAATACGCTATAAACTCCTCGCGAGAACGATTCTTATCCTCCTTCGCCAAACGATAGTGACCGATATTCATAAACGGATACCATTGGTAATGACGCGCCGTATCGCTGCCCATCCATGGGGTGGTAGGTTCTTGTCGTCCGTACGCTACTGCCTCTTTGAGATAGGACTTATTCTTCGTCTTGCGATACAACTCGTATGCACCTAACTCCATATCATCCACCCAGTTAGTCTCTTCATAGATATAGGGCGAACGAACAGAAGCCGTCTGACTAAAACCGGGCTTACGAACGCCCAAATCGTAGGCATCCTTGGCTTTCTCGCCTATACGCTCTGCTAGTTCAGGATAGTATGGCGCCAAGATCTTGCTACCCAAAGCAAAACACGATGCATACTTGCCCACGATTGAAGAAGTGCCTGTCGATATATTCATACCTTTACCTTGTACCTGCGGCTCGCCCGTGACAAAATAGACAGGACGACCATTGTTCACGCCCCAACCATAATCGGCTTGATCATCCTTTGGAAAACGCATGCCTATATGATCGCGGTCGTCGGCTAATTGATTATAGAACTCGCCAGGTTCAGGGTTCATGCGGTTTAACCAGTCCAATCCCCAACGAATCTCATCCACGATATCCGGAATACCATTCGCTCCTGGCGTACCATCCGTTTGATACGCATCTCCAAATAGCTCGGGATATTGCTCGTAAGCTAACATCATCTGGTAGATGGCATTGGCCGTTGTTGTGGCGTATTGTAAGCAGTCACTAGCGTCATGCCAACCGCCTCTTACATCAATATGTTGTCCCGTCTTGGTAGGGTGGTAAATGATATATCCATCTTTTTGGTGGCAACTATCGCCCGTAAAGGGATTCCATCCGCAGCGTTGTTGACGCATATAGTTCAGTGGGAAATCTGCCAAACCGTCATATACGTGCTTGCTAATGAGGAAACTATCGGAAACGGCCTCGCCTATCTTTAATTGATGCCATCCTTCCTCTTGGAGGTCCGAGAAGTCGTAGCGAGTATATTCCCACCGTCCACTATCCCCCGTCATGATAATCGCGAACTTCTTCGCTTCGGGCAGATAGCCGATCTGTGATACACGAATAATTTGTTCAGCCATTGCCAAACTGCTGATGCATAGCATGCAGAGGAATAATTTTATACGCATAATGTTTATTAATGGATGTAATCATGGCAATTGTCGCAACAGTGTTGAGACAATTTCAAAGTTTTTATATTTCAGTTGAAACTGCATTATACAGCGAACATTCTTCTCTTCAAAATCTTCTTCCTATTCTTCTCCCTAACAATAAAACCGTTGATATCTTCGCTTAATCAGATTTTAGTATGTTTTTGCAATAGATATGTGTTTTATTAAGTATGTTTTTGCAGGAAATACGCAGCAAAGGTAGTAATTCTATTCAATATGTGCAAGTGTAATGGATAAAAAAGAGGAAATTTATCCATTATATCGCAAGATAGTGTATAAAATCTTATATAGGCCTCTATATAATATAGTAGTGCTGAATATTCAGCGTTTTGGTGTTTTTGTGCATACATTTTGAAAATTTGGCAGTCAATAGGTAGTTATAGCAAGCGAGAAGTCCTGTGTTTACTGAGATTTCAAGTAAGTGTGTTTTTTGAAAAAAGTTTATAGGCGCTGAATATTGTGCTGAGTATTTACTTATTTTTGTATACCCTTAGTATACCTCTGGTATAGGATAAGCGACTTGTAAATTAGGCGACCACTGTAGGACATCTCTAGGACTTCTATGGGCTTTCTGTGGCTTTCTATAAACGTGTCTCTATAATAATGCTGCAAAAATCTTCGGCATTTTGGTAGTTTTGTGCCGAAGATTGGAGATTTTGGAGAGTGAAATGGTATATACACCACGCGGGAAGTGTAGTGTTTACAGGACTTCCCGAATGAGTGTGTTTTTTTGAAAAAAAGTTTTTGAGTGCTGAATATTGTGCTGAAAGTTTGTCTATGTTGTGAAATTAATCACATTTTTCACTCTAACTCTTGCGTATATCAAATAAAAATAGTACCTTTGCAGACAAATTAGGAATACAACTCCTAATCTGTCCAAGTGAATAGTAATAATATGTATAGCAGAGAGTTACAAAACAAACTTTTAGAGTTAAGTGAGCATTGGTCAATCATTTCTGTGACAGGACCACGCCAATCAGGCAAGACAACACTATGCAAAATGGCATTTCCAGATTACGAATATGTGAATTTGGAGCGTGCTACAACCCGAGCTTTAGTTGAGCATGACATTGAGGGATTTCTGTTGCAATATCCCAATGGACTGATTATAGACGAAGCCAAAAACTTGCCAGAGTTGTTTTCTGTGCTACAGGTAGTAGTGGATGAAAACAAGTCATTGCGGTATGTCTTAAGTGGTAGTAGCGACTTCTTGTTGATGCAAAATATATCGCAATCATTGGCAGGACGCGTAGCGGTTATGCGCCTGTTACCTTTGAGTTTATCGGAGTTAGGTGGTGATGCGGATATGGATGTCAATGAGTTGATGTGGCGCGGTTTCTATCCTGCTGTTTGGGGAGATAAGAAAGACCCGCACACAGTCTATGACAGTTATGT
>CALCGX010000065.1 GCA_937901225.1 uncultured Bacteroidales bacterium
GAGATGGTAGGTCGGGTTGAGGCGCTGGAGATGGGGAGTCAGGACACGCGAAACGGGACACCGTTGAGCGTAGTAGGAGTAGAAGAGTGGGAGATCGGTTGCGCCGAGGTTGTGTGCGCGGAGCGCAGGCTGTGTCAATTCGTGAGGCTATGCACCTTTGACGGGTGGATGGGATATGTCAAAATGGCAGTTTTGTGAGAGGTAAAATGCTTTGGCAAGGTTTTTGATAATGATGAATTAAGAATTATGAAAATTTGTTTGCGAATAATCGTTTGAGCGAATGTGAAATAAGAATCAACAAAATAAATATAGTATATGAGCAAAAAAGGTAATATTGGGGTAACGTCAGATAATATCTTCCCCGTCATTAAGAAGTTTCTCTACTCAGATCACGAGATTTTTCTCCGTGAGTTGATCAGTAATGCAGTAGATGCGACACAAAAATTGAAAACCCTTGCCAGTGTTGGCGAAGCCAAAGGCGAATTGGGCGATACACGCGTACGTGTGCTTATTGATAAAAAGAAAAAAACTCTCACCGTGCAAGATCATGGTATCGGTATGACTGCTGAGGAGGTGGATAAATACATCAACCAAATCGCGTTCTCTGGTGCTGAGGAGTTTGTGAACAAGTACAAAGATAATGCACAAGCTATTATCGGTCACTTTGGTTTAGGTTTCTACTCTGCGTTTATGGTAGCAGATAAAGTGGAGATTTTCTCCCTCAGTTACCAGGATGATGCGAAGGCTGTGCATTGGTCGTGCGATGGTTCGCCAGAATACACGATGGAAGAAACAATCAAAGCCGAGCGCGGAACGGATATCGTGTTGCATATCAACGAGGAATATACACAGTATTTGGAGGATAGCACCGTGGAAGGTTTGCTGACCAAGTACTGCAAGTTCTTGCCCGTGGAGATTGCTTTTGGCATGAAAAAGGAGTGGAAGGACGGCAAGCAAGTGGAGACTAGCGAGGAGAACATCATCAACGATGTAAATCCAGCTTGGACACGCAAACCTGCGGATTTGACCGAAGAGGACTATAAGAAGTTCTATCATCAGCTCTATCCTCATCAGATGGATGAGCCACTCTTCCATATCCACCTGAATGTGGATTATCCATTCAATTTGACGGGTATCCTGTATTTCCCTCGCATTAAGAATAATATTGATATTCAGCGCAATAAGATCCAATTGTATTGCAACCAAGTGTTTGTAACTGATGAGGTGGAGAATATCGTGCCACAATACTTGACATTGCTGCATGGTGTGATTGACTCGCCAGATATTCCGTTGAACGTGAGCCGTTCGTACTTGCAGAGCGATAACAATGTGAAGAAAATCTCCAGCCATATCACCAAGAAGGTGGCTGACAAATTGGCAGAGATATTCAAGAATGACCGTGAGGATTTTGAGAAGAAATGGGATGATATCAAGCTCTTTATCCAATATGGTATGCTGAGCGATGAGAAGTTCTATGATCGTGCTGTGGGCTTCGCCCTCTTGAAGAACTTGGATAGCAAGTATTTCACTTTTGAGGAGTACAAGGAGCATGTTAAAGAATCTCAAACGGATAAGAATGGTGATCTGATTATCCTGTACGCACAAGATGCCGATGCAAGTTATGCCTATATCCAACGCGCGAAGGAGAAAGGGTATGATGTGCTACTTATGGATGGTGAATTGGATGTACATGCGATGTCGCAATTCGAGCAAAAGAGCTACGGCGATGGTTCGGATGACAAGAAACAGATGATTCGTTTCGTGCGTGTGGACTCGGATGTGATTGAGAATATCATCCAAAAAGAAGACAAAGCGAAAGTGGAACTTACCGAGAATGAGGAGAATGCACTCCGCTATAGCTTCGAGACTCTGTTGCCAAAAACCGATAAAACCCGCTATGATGTAAGTTTGGAAGCCGTTTCTGCGGACGCTCTGCCTGTATTCTTGACCCAAAACGAGTTTATGCGCCGCATGAAGGAGATGTCGGTTCATCAGCAAGGCATGTCGTTCTACGGCAATATGCCAGACCAATACAACTTGGTGATCAATACCGCCAACGACAAGGTAAAGGCATTGCTGGAGGAGATTACTACCGCTTGTGGCGAGCAAGTGAACCCAATCGTGGAGCAGCTGGCAGCTAAACAGGCGGAGGAGAAGGCATTGCAAGAGGCGCAAAAGGGCAAGAAGGATGCTGATTTGACCCAAGAGGAGAAGGATGCGGTGACCAATATCACCAAGGAATTGGCTGCATTGAAGCAACAATTGAAGGAGCAATATGGTGCGTATGCTGCTACTTCCGACAAACTTCATCAACTCATTGACATCGCCATGTTGGCTGCAGGTCAGTTGAAGGGCGAGGCCTTGGCGAAGTTTGTTAATCGTTCGGTGGAATTGCTATAAACATTTAGCGAAAAAGAAAGAAATCCTCAATGACTGGTGCATTGGGGATTTTTTTTTTGTGCGAATTTTGCAACTTGGAAACTACAAAAGTGTTAAAGTTTCCTAAATTGTTTGGTTATTTCATAGAAATGTAGTACCTTTGCACGGTTTTTGTTAGAAGGAATCCGCAATCATGAACGAAATGAAAGAACAAATATTAAAGGTAGCTATCGAACGGATGCAACAAGTGGGCATTCGTAGTGTGTCTGTGGATGATATTTGTCATGAGTTGGGTATGTCGAAGAAGACCTTCTATGTGTATTTTCCATCGAAAGATGATTTGGTGGAGGTCCTGCTACAGCAACATGAGCAGAAGATGAATCGCGATGTCCAGCATTTAGTAGCTAATAAAACGGTTGTGCAACTGCTTGTAGATTGGGCAAAGATAGCTAGGCAAACAGAAAAGAGTACACATCAAACACCTCCTATGCTATATGACCTGAAGAAATACTATCCCAACCAATTTCAGCAACATATTAAACGAATAAATCGTGTGATGCAACAAGAATTGGTACGTTTTTTGCAGAAAGGACAGGTGGAAGGTATTTTCCGACAAGAGATAGATGTAGAAGTCGCAGCCATGTTGATGGTAAACACTCATCAGATCGTAGCAGAATATATTGATAACAATAAACTGAATACACAAGATGCGCGTCATATAGGCAAAACATCAATGGATATATTTCTGCGTGGCATTTTTACTCCCGAAGGACTAACAACTTTGGAAAAAGCTGTGAAAAAATAATTGAGGCTAATAATAAACCATAAAGATAAATGAAAAAGATTGTATTAACTATGTTTGTATTCGCCCTTTGTGCGAACATCGTGGCAGAGGACCATGTGATGGCTGCCACCAAACGTGCACCCGAGCGTGAGGTGCCTGCGACATTAAACCTAAGTCTTGCAGAGGCGCAAGATTATGCGGTGGAGACTAACCGCAGTTTGAAGAATGCCGACTTGGCAGTACAAAAAGCGTATGCACAACGTTGGCAGACGATCGCGAGTATGTTGCCATCGGCAGACCTGTCGTGGGGCTACACCTCGATGATGGGCTATGAGATGGAAATGCGTACTGGACAAAAAAATCCAATGACTGGTGAAGAAATTGTAACGAAAATTCCAATGCCAGACAATGGTACATTGGGTATCACAGCCTCCGTGGGCATCAATGGTCAAGCTATTATGGGTGTGTTGTTGAACAATGTGGCAATTGACATGCAAAAGTTGAATCTTCAGCAATCTGAGGACAATTTGCGTGCGAATATTAAGACTAGTTATGCTAGCGTGTTGGTGTTGCAAAATGTGGTGACATTGTTGGAGAGTTCACTAGCAAACATCGAACGTATAGCGGAGATGACTCAACGCAGTGTGGATGTGGGTGCAGCAGAACAAACAACTGCCGACCTTATCCAAGTGCGTGTGAATACGTTGAAAAACAATATCAATGCGAATTTGCGTAGTACTCAATTGGCGTTGAATGCGTTGAAAGTGTTGTTGGATGTACCCGCTGAGACGGAGTTGGTGCTGACTTCCACATTGGAGGATCTTCTTTCAGCTGAGGCCGTGTTGGCATTGTTGGGAAACGACTTTATCTTGGAGAATAATCTCAACTACCAATTGTTGGAGAAGAATGTAGAGTTGGCGAAGAAGAATGTGCATATGGCAGGTTGGGCGTATGGTCCAACAGTGGCCTTGGCATACCAATATAGTCAAAAAGACTATTTTGGTGAGAAGAGCGGCTTTAATATGACCCCTCCTAATGCTGTATCGCTGAATCTTAGCATGCCACTTTGGTCATCGGGTAAACGTGCCGCAGGTGTGGTGGAGAAGAAAATTGCGTTGGAAGAAGCGCGCAATACGTTTGCAGAGACAGCCAATAACCTCGGTATTCAAAACGAACAATTGCGTTACAATCTCCAAAATGGTTATGAGACCTATATGAACGAGAAGGACAATATGGAGGTGACTCAACGCGTATTTGAATCAACGACTAACAAGTTCAATCAAGGGGCGGCTTCGAACCTCGACCTCGTGAACGCAAGCAACGACCTCATCACCGCACAAAGCAGCTACGTGCAAGCGGTATTGACATTGGTGAATGCACAAGTGGAGCTGGAGAAGTTCTTGAATTTATAGTGAATTCCGACACCCGACTCTAGACACCGAATAACATGGATAACTAAATAACAACAGATAAATGAAAAAGATTGTATTAATGATGGCGGCAGCTGTATGTCTGATTGGCTGCGGCAAGAAAGACGCTCAAGCTACTCAAGAGGCAGAGCGTGTGGAAGTGGTAAGCACCATAATCCTCGAAAATCATGAGATTGAGCGTGTGCTCAATATTAGTACCAACCTTCAAGGTTATTTGACACAAAACGTAGCACCTTCACTGACTGGTAAGATTGAGCATATCTTCGTGGAGGTAGGCGACCGCGTGAAAGAGGGTGATATGCTCGTGCGTATGGATCAAAATCAATACCTCACAAGCAAGATTCAATTGGCTAACTTAGAGGTTGAGATGAGCCGTTTGGAAGCATTGCTCGCTACGGGTAGCGTGAGCCAACAGACCTACGACCAAACCAAAGTGGGCTATGACCAATTGAAGCAAAACCTCTCTTTCTTGGAGAAGAATACCTATGTGAAGGCTCCTTTTGAGGGCGTGATTGCTGCTAAGACTTACGAGGATGGCGAGTTGTATGGAGGTCAACCAATTGTGGTTTTGACTCAGGTGAATAAGCTGAAAGCGCTTATCGCCGTGCCGGAGACCTACTATCCTTTGATTAAGGAGGGTATGAAACTTACCGTAAAGAGCGATATTTATCCAGAGGAGACTTTCGCGGCAACTATCGAGGTGGTATATCCAACTATCGATGCTGCGAGCCATACCTTCCAATGCAAGGTGGTGATTCCTAACGCCAGCGAGAAGTTGCGTCCAGGTATGTATGTGACTACTACTTTGGGACTTGGCAAGGAGAACACCATCGTGGTACCTTATCAATCCGTAGAGAAATTGATTGGTTCGAACGAGCGCTTTGTGTTCATCAACGAGAATGGCTATGCGAAGCGTGTGAGCGTGAAACTCGGTCAACGTTTTGATGAGCAGATCGAGATTATCGCTCCAGAGATCCAACCAGGTGTAGAGTACATCCACAAAGGTCAAAGCAAATTGGTGGATGGTGTGAAAATCGAAGTGAAAAAATAAGATCGCCCTTCGGGCTGTAGATAGTAGATCGCCCTTTGGGCTGTAGTTCGGCGCAAGCGCCTGTAGAATACTACAGCGAGCAACGCGAGCGATCTGCAACGGAGCGAAAGCGAAGTGATCTTCAGCGAAGCGATCTAAAAACTAAAAAGCTATGGCAATTTATAAAACCGCGATTAAAAACCCCGTAACGACCATGCTGGTGTTCGTTGCGGTGATGATCATAGGTCTGTTCTGCTTTGTGCAACTGCCTGTGGATCAGTTCCCTGAGATGGATCCTCCATATGTGATGGTGATGACCACCTATCCTGGAGCCTCTGCCTCGGAGATAGAAACGAACGTCTCCAAGATCATGGAGAACAGTTTGACTTCGGTGGACAACCTGAAGTATATCAACTCGACCAGCAAGGATAACGTCAGTCTTGTAGTATTGGAATTGGAATGGGGGTGCGACATCACGGAAGCCGTCAACGATGTGCGGTCGTTCTGCGATATGGCGAAGAACCAGTTGCCAGACGGTTGTTCATCTCCAATGGTGTTTAAGTTCTCCTCAAGCACCATGCCTATCTGCCAATATTCTATCACGGCAGACGAGTCGTATGCTGCGCTCGACAAGATCCTCAACGATGAGGTGATTCCACAGCTGAACAAGATCAACGGTATTGGTAACCTGTCTGTATCTGGTGCGCCAGACCGCTATGTGTATGTGGATATCGACCAACAGAAGTTGGATGCATATGGTATCTCCTTGGAGCAAGTGGGTCAAGTGATCTCCGCCAACAACCTGAACCTGTCTTCGGGTACGGTGAAGATGGAGAAGGAGCAATACCAAATGCAGGTGCGCTCTGAGTTCATCGAGAGTAGCGAGATCAACGACCTGATGGTGACTATCACTCCACAAGGACAACAAGTGTTTGTGCGCGATATTGCTACCGTGCGTGATACCATCAAGGACCTCTCGTTGGACGAGAAAACCAACGGTCGTGAGGCTGCGCGTTTGATTGTGGCTAAGCAATCGGGTTCTAACACCGTGCAAGTCTGCGAGGATGTGCAAGAGGAGTTGGCAAAGATTCAAAAGCAATTGCCTACCGACGTGAAGATTCAAGAGATCTACAACTCGGCTGACAATATCCGCAATAGTATCAACTCATTGGAGGAGTCTGTGTTGTATGCGCTCTTGTTCGTGGTGTTGGTGGTATTGTTCTTCTTGGGTAAATGGCGTGCGACGATTATCATCTCGCTCACTATTCCAATTTCGTTGATTGTTGCCTTTATCTACCTGAAAATGGCTGATTCTAGTATCAACATCATCTCGCTCTGTTCGCTGAGTATCGCGATTGGTATGGTGGTGGACGATGCGATTGTGGTGTTGGAGAATATCACCCGTCACATTGAGCGTGGTGAAGCGCCTCGTGAGGCGGCTATCTACGCCACCAACGAGGTGTGGGTCAGCGTTATTGCGACTACCCTTGTGCTTGTAGCTGTGTTCGTGCCGCTGACTATGATGGACGGTATGGCAGGTATCATGTTCGAGTCGTTGGGTTGGATTGTAACGGTGGTTTGCTGTACATCAACCGTGATTGCTATTACCCTTACCCCAATGCTTTGCTCTAAGTTGCTGAAGCCACGCAAAGTTCGTGTGGAGAAAGGTAAACTTATTGACGAAGAGGCTACTACCAAGACATGGTACGACCGCACGGTGGTGGCATTCTTGGATAAGGTGGATGCTGCATACGCGAAATCACTAGGTTGGTGCTTGCGCCATAAGGCTTTGACAATCATTGCTTTGTTTGTATTCTTTGCCGCTTCGCTCTTGCCATTCATTATGGGCAAAGTGGGTACCGACTTCATGGCGCAACAAGATAATGCTCGTTTGAGTGTGACAGTCGAGTTGCAACGTGGTACACGTATCGAAGAGACCGTGAAGACTGCTCGCCAATTGGAGGAGCGTTTCATGCTGCTGGTACCTGAGATTGAGATGATCTCTACCTCTGCGGGTAGCAACGACGACGATGGTACAGGTGCTATCTTCTCTACCACGATGAATAACACCATCTCCATGACTATTCGCTGCAACAAGAAATGGGAGCGTGAACGCACTATCTGGCAAATTGCCGAAGTATTGCGTCAGGAGTTAGCTCAATATCCAGAGATTATTGAGTATCAGGCTAATATCAGTAGCGGCGGCCCTGGTGGTGGTAATACGGTAGATGTAGAAATCTATGGTTATGACTTTGATATCACCAACCAAATGGCTCAGCAAATCATCGCCCTTACCAAAGAACTTCCAGGTGCTCGCGATGTATTCTCTGACCGTGATGACGACCGCCCTGAGATCAAGATCATCGTGGACAAGGAGAAGGCTTCTCGCCACGGATTGACCTCTGCTACTATTTCTTCTTACCTGCGCAACCGTGTGAATGGTATGGCTGTAGGCTTCCTGAAGGAGGATGGTGATGAGTATGATATTTTAGTGCGTTTGAAAGAGGAGAACCGCAACTCCATCTCTGATGTGCTTGATTTCTCTATCCCAACACCAATGGGACAAACTATCAAACTCTCAGAAATCTGCTCGGTAGACGAGTATTGGGCACCACCAAAAATCGTTCGTAAGTCACGTCAACGTATTGTGACTGTGAAGGTTACTCCATACGAAACTTCACTTGGTGAGTTGGCACAAGCTATTCAAACACAAGTGCTTCCTCAAATCGACAAGCCAGCTGGTTACTCTATCCGTTTAGCAGGTGCGTATGAGGATCAACAAGAGTCTTTCGGCAAGTTGGGTATGTTGGGTGCATTGATTTTGATCCTAGTGTATATCGTGATGGCGAGTCAGTTTGAATCGTTCAGCAACCCTGGAATCATTATGTTTACTGTCCCATTTGCGCTCTCGGGTGTGATCCTTGCGTTGTGGATAACAGGTGTATCATTGGATATGATTGGTGCATTGGGTATCGTCTTGCTGGTGGGTATCGTAGTGAAGAACGGTATTGTGCTTGTGGACTATATCAACCTTATGCGCGAGCGTGGATATGAACTGAATGAAGCTATCCAAATGTCTGGTCAAAGCCGTATGCGTCCTGTCTTGATGACTGCGTTTACCACAATCTTGGGTATGGTGCCAATGGCAGTGAGCCAAGGTGAAGGTGCCGAGATGTGGCGTCCATTGGGTATTGTCGTAATCGGTGGTTTGACTGTGGCTACTTTCTTGACATTGTATATCGTGCCAGTTATCTATGGTGCCATGTCGAAGAAAGGTGAGCGCGATAAACTCAAGAAAGTGCGTGAGAACTTCATCTTCATGGATATTGATGTGAAGGACTGCGAAGAAAACGAAAAATAAGCTCCTTAATCCAAATGTAATTATGAAATCTGTAATGATTATTTTCAATCAAGCCAACACCGAGCGTGTGGAGTATATGCTTGATATGTTAGAGATACGTGGTTTTACGTTTTTTGAGGACGTACAAGGTCGTGGTAGCAAGAATGGCGAACCACGCCGTGGTACCCACGCATGGCCAGAGATGAACTCATGTGTTATTACCATTGTACCAGATGAGAAAGCTCCTATGCTACTCGAAGCCGTAAAGAAACTCGACAAACGCAACGAAGAAGTCGGTGTCCGTGCTTTCATGTGGAATGTTGAAGCGACGGTGTAAATAAGTATTTATTGATATAACAATAAGGAAAGAGGGTGGGTTAGGGTCTAACACACCCTCTTTATATAAATGTAACTAATACCTATCTTTTTTCAAAAAGTGTTCGTTTTCTTGCGTATGTGCGTATTTTTCTGTACCTTTGCGCCATAAATGGGCAACGAATCTTTATACGATATTATTCTTCCTCTAGCTATTGCGGATGTGTATACCTATAGGACCCCCTCAATCCCCCTTCAAGGGGGAAGAGATGTGATTGGTTATAGGGTATTGGTACCTCTGGGGAAGAAGAGTATCATTGGTATCATCTATCGCAAGCACGAAGGGGAGTTGCCTGCAAGTGTAAAAGTGCGCGATGTGTTGCAAATAATAGATGACACACCTATTGTCACAGCAGAACAACTGAAGTTATGGGAGTGGTTATCTAGTTATTACATGTGTACACTAGGCGAGGTAATGGCGGCTGCCTTACCCTCGGAGATTATTGACGACAACTACTCCGCAGCTACTACCCAATACATACAACTATCTCCTGCCTATCTCGCCAAAGAAGCTCAAGAGCAGTTGCTCGGGGAACTGAAACGCGCTAAGAAACAAGAACAATTGGTGCGCGATTTCCTTCGATTGGCGCAGAATTATCAAGTGGAGAGGCGTATACTCCTAGAGCAAAGTGGAGTGAGCGGTGCAATTCTTCGAACATTAATCGATAAGGGAATATTCCTTGAAGAAGAGCGTCCTATCTCGCGCTTGCGTCAATACACAGGCGAAACACAGCAACCACACCACCTTGATAGTCAGCAGAGTAGAGCGATTGCAGAGATACGAGAGAGTTGGAGAGAGAAAACTGTCACCTTGCTACACGGCGTGACCTCTAGCGGAAAAACAGAGGTATATATCCATCTAATAGAAGAAGTACTCCAACAAGGCAAACAGGTATTGTATCTAGTACCAGAGATTGCCTTGACTACCCAATTGACAGACCGACTACAAGCGGTATTTGGGGATAGATTGGTAGTGTATCACTCGAAGTTTAGCAATGCGGAGCGGGTGGAGATTTATAACAATATTCGAGCCAAGAACCAGGAACCAAGAACCAAGACAGGTAAAGTGATATTGGGCGCTCGGTCAGCGATCTTCTTGCCATTCAGCGATTTGGGATTGATTATTGTGGACGAGGAACATGAGCCAAGTTACAAGCAGCAAGACCCTGCACCACGTTATCATGCCCGAAGTGCAGCCATTATGATGGCACAGTGGTATGGTGCGAAAGTATTGTTGGGTACTGCCACTCCATCTATTGAGAGTTATCACAACGCATTGAGTGGAAAATATGGTTTGGTGGAGATGACGGAGCGTTTTCAGGGCTTGCAGTTGCCACAAATCACGATGATAGACCTACAACGCCAGTATCATCGCAAAGAGATGTACGGGCATTTTGCAGACCCATTGGTGGATAGAATACGCGAGGAACTGGCTAAGGGGAAGCAAGTGATATTATTCCAAAACCGTCGAGGATATGCGCCATTTTTGCAGTGTCCTAGTTGCGGTGAAGTGCCTAAATGTCCGAACTGCGATGTGAGTATGACCTATCACAAAGCCAATCGCACTTTGGTTTGTCACTGCTGTGGACACAGCATCAGTGCCCCAAGTCATTGCCCAAAATGTGGCAGTGAAATGCGCACACAGGGATTTGGTACAGAGCGTTTGGAGGAGGAGATACAAGGATTATTCCCCGAGGCACGCGTGCTGCGTATGGACTTGGATTCTACGCGCAAGAAAGATGCTTACCAAACGATCATTGACCGCTTTGCCAAGCATGAAGTCGATATACTGATTGGTACGCAAATGGTTACTAAAGGATTGCACTTCAACGATGTGAGTTTGGTGGCAGTGCTGCAAGCAGACTCATTGTTGAATCAACCCGACTTTCGCAGCTATGAGCACGCTTTCCAGATGTTGGAGCAGGTGAGTGGCCGTGCCGGTAGAACGGGTAGTCAGGGCGAAGTGATGATTCAGACGTTTGACCCAAAGAATAGTTTGTATCAACATTTGATACAACATGATTATCAAGGACTCTATGCAGAGCAGATAGCAGAACGCAAGGCATTTGGTTTTCCGCCTTATCATAGGATGATCATGTTAACACTGAAGCATCGCGATATGGGTAGATTGGAGGCAGCGAGCGGGTTGTTGCAACAGCGATTGCAGCAGGCGTTTGGTAACCGCGTATCGGGAGTCATAGTGCCAAGTGTGGCTCGCACCCAGAATATGTATGTGCGTCAGATTCGTTTGACGATTGAGGTAACAGCTAACATCGCCCGTGCCAAAGAGATGGTGCGTGAGCAGAGTAGGTGGGTGCAACAACAAACTCAATGCAAGGGAGTTGTTATTCTACCTGATGTGGATCCGATGTAGGGATTACCAAGAGCCGTCTAGGCTTTGAGCAGGAGTTAGATAAAGATTGGTGCTATCACCATGCCAAGTAAAGCGATAGATATTGTAAATATGCCTTGGCAATGGGAATACTAGTGGAGCATCCAAAGCTGCCATACCCGTGTAATAAGTCACACCTTCTTGGAAATAAGTAGAAGAAGTTCCATCACCTACACCATCGTTATTATGTGCATAGATACCATATAAAATACGCTCATAATCTTCGTAATACACATCCTTAAAGCGGCTAAAGAAATATTCTCCTGGTACGCGCCAACCACCTTCACGGATACTTACACTATCTATCGTTTCACATACCCAAGGAATAGTAGAAACGACTTCTCCAGTAGAATCAACGGGATAAATATAATCCCAATAGCCATCTATTCGATACTCAAATTGCAAAGGGATGGTACTTGTGCTATCGGTGGTAATTGTTTCTAAGAATAGTTTTCCTGCGGGTTTATTGGTGTTAGGGTCCACCACAAAGGCATAAATCCAATACTCGGTGCCAGGTTGTAGCAAGGTGAAGAAATGTTTGATATTACCATATTGCAACGAATGTGAAGAAAAGTCTGCCACGAAAGGAATATGCTGCTGCAACTGTTTGTTGCGCCAATACAGATAATCTGCATATGCGCTATCTAGCGACAATAGCATAAATGTTTTGGCTATTTTTTGTGGATCTACACCTTCTTGTGTGGGTTGGATGCTGATTAGATAAAACGCTTCCTTATTGGTGGAGAAACGTACCTGCGCAAAACCAGCCGACACTTGTTCCACATCAATTGTAATTTCTACGTCTTTGGTATGCGCTACTACTTCGGGATTACATGCGGAAAAACTAATAATCCACACACCCATAACTAATGCTAAGACACCAAGATTACCGCGATTGCGTAACCAGGTCATGAAGCAAGACTTTATATTAGAAACTGAAATTGCCATTTTCTTCTTTTTCGTCGTTCTTTAATAGTGTTTGTACCGTATAAATAAATCGAATACATCCTAGTTGATGGTTGCCATAGTGACCAAAACTATATTGGATATTCGCATTTTTCCATTTACTTTTAGCACGCATTGCATTCTCAAATGGTACCACATCATCATCCATGGAGTGGAACATGAATACAGGAGCTTTTGGAGACCATGAATAAGTGAGAATAGAATTCTCGGTCATGGCTTTATAGAGTTCCGAAACCTCTTTGCTTTGGCGATTCATACCTATAGGGGTTAGCAAGTCGCTTGTCACTTTTGTGCCAATCAATGCGTTAATTTGATTGGTAGTATAGAGTTTGCTATTTACCCAATGATCTAAGTTTTCGTAGATATTGTTTGCCATCATTTTGCTCATGTCCAAATTGAGTTTGTTGCCCACCACCATACCTTGCATCATGATAGGCACTGCACAAGGGTAAGAAGCAAAATTGGTTTCTACGAACTGGTCATAGGTATATTTGATATCATATGGTCCTCCACCTGCGAACACGCGACGAATCTTGATGGGTTCATCATGATGCTCAATCATATGTTGTATAGCCATGGTGGTAGCACCTCCTTGCGAATAACCCATTAGGTAAATATCATCGTGCTCGGGTGCGCAACCTGCTTTTTCCATGAATGGCACCACCGCGTAGTACATATCTAATACATTGCGTGCTGTGAGTTCCATGACCAAATAGGGGTGCACTTTATCAGCGGTGACACCATATCCTATGTAATCGGGTATAATCAACGCATAGCCCAATTTCACCAGTAGTCCTTCTAATGAAAATATATTACTTGGAGCTTCTCTGTTGCTAGCAATGGTATAGTGTGATACCAATATGTATCGCTTGATTGGTCCCTTGGCAGGCAAAATGACTTTTCCCGACAATAGAATAGGTTGGTCATTGATATCCACCGATTGATATAAACCACTCACCTCTACGGCAACAGCCGTTTTGCTAAAATCCAATAACTCTTGCATGATGCCCGCTACGGATGTGGAAGTTGCTCGTTGCGGAGACGTTATCCCTGCCACATTCGCTTGAGGTGTGGTTGTAGTATCAGTTATACCGACTAATTCCAACCATTCTGGATCGTTGCTCAAATCTTGCAGGTTGGTAGTCTTTTGCGCTATTACACGGAAAGTAGTGTTCTCCGCTATATTTAAATCGGAGAAATCTACATATCTCACTTCGCCTTTATAGCATCCTGTCAGCAAAAGAAGAGACAATTGTACAATAATAATATTACGCTTCATATTCTCTCTATTATCTAAAATCTACAACCTACCGATAGGGTAAACATCCGTGAGCCCGCCAAATAGACTTCGTGGATATTCATTAGCGAATATAATCCGCCAAACTCCACTGCGCCGAACCACTTTTCGTTGCCTACACTCATTCCGAGAACAGTAAGATTCAGTGCGGGAGCCAATGCTGTCTTGCGACCGCGGTAGTCTATTTCAGACCCCGTATTGATATTCAATCCCACTCCTAATCCTGAATGCAGTGACACATATTTGGTGTGCATGTATGTGAATCGCGCAGTGGCCATGATGGCTATGTTGTGGAAATTGCAATTCTTATCGCGACTCACTTCTTCGCCTAATCCATTGCGGTTCACCTTATCCCATACTACGCCACTATAATCAATCATTCCGCCGACGTTAAACCAATAGCGAACACGATATTGATATTCTGCGAACCAATGTTGCGCATAACGATATCGTTCTTCGTATTGTCCGATATAGGATTCAGGATAAAGTGTGGAGTGGGGTTGGTCATACCACGCCAATGTTTCAAATAATTGATCTCCCCAACCTATTCGAATCTCATGTGGGTTCTCTCTGCATTTTTGACCACGCACTACTCGTATCGAATCGCGATAATCACGTATCTCTTGTCGCACCGATTGGCGATACTCGCGCACTGCATAATGCATCGAATCAATGGCTGCACGCGATTGTTGAGCCTTTGCGAGCAAGGGCACTAAGACAAGAAAAGATACTATTAGATATTTTTTGATGGACATAAGGTGATGAAATATAATTTGGTGCAAAGGTACGATATTTTTTTAAATTCTGCAAGAAAAGCAATAAAAAATCAGTTAAAAGACTTTAGAAGCAACAAGGAAGTGCCTATAAACACACAAAAAGTTGCAAATACATAGAAATAGCTTTTTATAAAGATTGCCTAACATCTCTACATTCTAAACAGTAACACCAAAGGAGTGTCCACTAAACTGAAAATATCGAAAAAGTCGCGATTCTCTTGCTCAATTCAAAAAAATGTTGTAACTTTGCAGTCGCAATTCCACGCCGGGGATGTCTGACATCATTGGCTGGGGTAGCAGACATATTAAAAAGGCGTTTATTGCGCTCTGTTCTGACACTTTGAAATGTCGCAACTTTCAAAATCTCATCAGGACTTAGCAACGATAGATGTCCTACGGGATATAGATTATCCATCTTGTGCCTATTATGGTACAGCTTTTGCGTATGTATACATGCGCACGCGCGTACCTTAAATAAAGCAGCACGAGGGTGTATTTTATATTCGGCGTGGGCTTCGCGTTGTCAGTTCTATGAGATTAGGCAATGCGACAGCCTCAAAGTGTGGAACTGGCAAAAGGCAAGTTCCGCGCTTTTTTTGTTGTGTCAGATTGGTTTATGAAAACTCACGGTTGAGTGATAATGTTAATATTAACTAATTAAAACAACAAAACAATGAAAAAGACAATCGTATTAGCCCTTATGGCTATGGCTATTGTAGCCGTTCCTGCAACTGCGCAAACGCGCAAAGAGAAAAAAGCAGCTGAAAAAGCACAATGGGAGCAAGCGCAACAATTTGCTGCCGAAGAAGCGGCTCTCCGTCATCAAATGAAAATGGATAGCCTTGCTAATGCACAAAAAGTAGCCGAAGAACAACGTAGAGCTGCCGAAGCACAAGCTGCAGCAGACAAAGCAGCTGCTGAAGCAAAGGCAAAAGCAGAGGCAGAGGCAAAAGCTGCACAAGAAGTGGAAGTAGTAGAATATTGTGCAGATTACTATAGCACGAAAGAATTGATTCGTGGTAAAGGCATTGGTGAAGATTTTGATCAACAAATGTCTACTGATATGGCACGCGTAGCTGCATTGGAAGAACTCAGTTCACAAGTAGAAACAAAAGTTCAAT
The DNA here is from genome assembly GCA_937901225.1 of uncultured Bacteroidales bacterium. GTDB lineage: Bacteria > Bacteroidota > Bacteroidia > Bacteroidales > Paludibacteraceae > Colicola. The sequence continues at coordinate 15,891 of CALCGX010000065.1, forward strand.
CATTGGTTCTCAACTATAAGAATTCTAAACGCGTAAATCTTACTCGTGAATCTAAGCAATATATGCAAGGTTTAACCAAATTGGTTGTGGATAATGCTACAGGTTTTCGTATTGTATGTCGTAAAACAACCTCTTATGTATTAAATGGTGATAAGCTTTACAAAAGTTATATGGTTTTAGAGATTGGTGCAGATGAACTTTTGAAACCATTATATGAAGGCTTGCAACAAGAAGAAGATCTAAAATTAGATTACGATTACGAGAAGTTCAAAGAGGAATTCGAGAAAGAATTTGCTCAACAATAATTAAAGATATAGTTCCAAAAGATTGGGAGTGTTAGTTATGCACTCCCAACTTTTCAAAAAAATGTTGCATAACACTTTTATGAAAAAAGCATTATTATTCATTGTATTATTTCTTGCGCAAATAAATTGTGTCGCAGAAGAAATTCAAGTGGCAATGCTCGAACCATTGGCTACAACTGCTAATGTGAAAATGATTGAGAAACAAATGATTCGTGGTGAAATGGTCAAAGCTATTGCGTCACAATCGGGTTATGCAGCTTTTTCACGAACGGACATTGACCAAATCATGCAGGAACATAATTTCCAACAATCAGGAATGGTGGACGATTCTACTCGGGCTAAATTAGGTGCTATGCATGGTGTGGACTTTGTGTGTATTATGAAAATCACCAAAGAAGAAAATTATTATTATTTAGAAGCTAATTTGGTAAATATAGAGACTGGAAAAATCTCTAATCCTGCCACACAATATGGCGAATTGCAAAATGGGAGTTTAGGGAATCTATTTTCTGCTTGTAAAGCATTGGCAGGTGAGTTGGTAGGGCGTCAAAATCAATCCACCTACAGACCATATACTCCTTCATATTCATCATCATCTTCTTCTTATCCTTCATACTCTTCCTCCTCATCTTCTTCGCCAACATCCTCGTCGTCGTCCTCCTCATCATCATCTTCTTCACCGACCTATTCCTCATCACCTTCTTCATCACGTAGCCAATCAACAGCAGCAACTCCTTCAACTCCATCTTATGCTTCTGCCAAAATAGAAAGTTGTAGTAGTCAAGTGAAGGCTGAGATAGTGAGTTGTAGCCGTAGTGGATCCAATGTGATATTCACCTATCGTTTAACCAATCTTGGATTGGGAGGTGTAAATATCCAAATTAAACCTGCCGAAAACTATACAGGTGCTTCTGTTATTTTTGATGACTCAGGCAATTCGTACAATCGCCAATATATGACATTTCGCAATCAAGGCAATGCTTGGAGTAATGCCATTGGAGTCGCTTTTCCAGAAGATCTGCCTTGTACAGGTACTGTAACCGTGCAAAACGTCCCTAAATCAGCAACCACTTTGACCATAAAATTGGGTGTATGGATTAATCAGATAATGGGAAATACATACATATCATTTAAGAATGTTCCAATTTATTAAGATAATAAAAACGAAAATATGAAACGACTATTAACAATTTTTCTTTCACTTTGCTGCTTGTCTGCAATCGCGCAGACAGAAGTCAAAAAAGTTGCCATTCTTGAAACGGTGGACAAAATGGGCAATGTGCCTTATGGTGTGCTACTGCAAGTGCGAAGTAGTTTAACCTATGCAATCTCCAGCAATGCGGGCTACGAGGGCTATGACCGTGTGGATATGGCTGCCATTACTGGCGAACAGAATTTCCAACGCACGGGTATGGTGAGTGATGAACAAATCAAGCGTTTGGGCGAGATGACGGGCGCAGCGTATGTGCTGATTGCTGAGGCTGCTCTCTACGATGACCAAAACATTATCATCGCAGCCAAGATTCTGGATGTAGAAACAGGTGGTGTGATGAGTAGTACACCTCCCGCTGTGGCTCCTAAAGACCCAATAAAAATGGCAGAGGCATGTAATCGTATCTCTAATATTTTGTTAGAAAATAAAACTGCTGTACCAACATCAGTAAATAGTTCGGCTTCTCCACAACCAAATAATATAAATGCGACTCCACAGCCTACAAATACGAATCCACTTATAAATCAATCTAGAGGTGTAACTACTACTGCAATGGGATTGCCATATAAGGTATTAACACAAGCTCCTAATTATGCTAATCCTAACAAGGCATACATTCATATTCGCCGTCCTTTCCAATATGCAGGATCAGGAATAAAACACTTTTTGGAAGTGTCGGGGACTAACCTTGGTAACTTTGCAACTGGAAGTTGTTTGTGTTTAGTCGTTACCCCAGGCTATATTGATATTAAGGACTATGTAGGAAATGGCAGTTATAAAAAAGTAAAAGAGCGTAATAATTTTATCAATATGTCTTTAGAAGTGGAAGCAGGAAAGAAGTATTATATTAAGTTAGACGAAGCACTTAATAGAATAACTTTAGAGTCCGAAACTGAAGCTAATAAGTATCATGTACAAATAACTTATGATTACAACAATTAGTATATACTTATGAAAAAACTTCTAATCCTTTTACTCTCAGCACTTTCGCTGACAGTTTATGCACAAGCAGAGAAAGTGCGAATAGCAGTATTTGATCCGATTGCTACATTTGCTATCAATGATGGTACAGATGTAATTGTGCGGGAAATTACAAGTTCCACGGTCGTTAATTCTGGGATGTATGATGTGATTGATCGTATGACCTTGAATAAATTAGCTGAAGAACAAAATTTTGCGCGCAATGGTATGATGGACGAAACACAGGCTGTGCAGATTGGTAAGATTGCAGGCGCGAGTAAAGTGCTTTTCTCTGTGTTGGCATCGTCTGGTACGAGAAATATGCTAACTACCAAATTGATAGATGTCTTGACTGGTACCGTAGAAAAACAACAATATAAATTGATTGACCAATCAATGGATATTGTATTGGAAGTTGAAAATCTAACTAAAGCATTGATTGGTGGCAAAATACCAACTCGCACAACCACCACTACCACCTATTCTCAAACGGGCTATGCTTCGCAACCAGCTCCTGCTGCTAATCAGGACTTTACTGAAACTGCTTGGGGCGTCAATATGAAAATGATTTGGGTAGAAGGCGGCGATTTCCTCATGGGCTGTACTTCCGAGCAAGGTAATTGCGAATCCGATGAACAAAATGTCCGTCGTGTAACTGTGGATGGTTTCTATATTGGTATGTTAGAGGTCACCCAATCCCAATGGGAAAAGGTCGTAGGTACAAGTATCTACCAACAGAAATCCAAAGCAGGTGGTAGCAGTACTCCTGGTGTTGGACCTGACTACCCAATGTATTATGTGAGTTGGGATGAGGCAATGGAGTTTTGTCGCCTATTGAGCAACAAGACAGGTCGCACTTATACCCTGCCAACCGAGGCGCAATGGGAATATGCAGCGCGCGGTGGCAATAAGAACGAAGGCGCAAAATATGCGGGTAGCAATATGATTGATGCTGTGGCTTGGTACACTGATAATAGCGGTAGTAGTAGCCATATCGTGGGCTCGAAGCGCGCGAATGCTTTGGGTATCTACGATATGTCGGGTAATGTATGGGAGTGGTGCAAAGACTGGTACGCTAACTCGTATGTAAGTTACGATACCAACAATCCTGTAGGTCCGTCGTCGGGGTCCTCCCGCGTGATTCGGGGCGGTAGCTGGGACGGCAGTGCTTCCCGCTGTCGCGTTGCCTTCCGTAACGGCAGCTCTCCTGGCAATCGCGACGGCGATATCGGGTTCCGTGTTGTTTGTTTGCCGTAAATGATTGATAATTAAATAATGTTGAACATATAAAATTCTAAAAAATGAAAACAAAAACATTAACGCATGCTCAAATTTTGATAAAGAATAGAATTTACGGGAAGAATATGCCTGTTTTTTTAAAATTCCAAGACCATTATAGTGAATATGATGATTCTAACTTTGAATATAGCGAATCATTTAGTTGGGAAGAAGATTATTCTATATAATTACTTTTAATTTATAAAAAATATGGATTCTAATACCTTATTTTCTATATTATCAATTCTTTTAGCTATATTCTCTATTTCCCTTGCAATATATTTACATAAGAAAGACCTAAAGGATAGGGATGAAAAAGAAAGAAAAAAAACAAATGAGGAAGAAAATAATAAGGCAAAAATTGTTGCGAGTAAAGAAATAGCATTTGATAAAAATAAGAAACTATACACTATCAAATTACGGAATGAATCCCAGATGGTTAGTATATATGATTTACAAGTAAAGATGCGAATCATAAACGAAAGTACAAATAGGTCATATCCTTTGAATCCAATAAATTTTGTAGGAAGATTACACCCTGCCAACATCTCAAAGCCAGAAGAGAATGAACTACTTATAAGTGTCAAGCCAATGACGATAAACCAACAATCTATTGATACTTATGGAGAAGATCAAGTATTAAATCTTTATCAACAGGGAAAATTAACATTGGAAGATGTATTAACAGATAATAGTTGTTTACAAATTTTTGCAACTGGAATTGATGACAAGCAAATGATAAATAAATGCGTATTACTTAAATCCTATAGAAATTGTAATATTAAGCCAGGTCATTTCAATAAAGGTGAAATGGAGGTGAAAGAGGAAAATATACCATTTAACACATGACAATCATCATTAAACCTACATATTCCTGTAATCTGCGTTGCAAATACTGCTATTTGAGTAATGAAACTAAGCGGCAATCCCGTTTGTTTAATTTAGACTTTGCAAAGCGCATTATAGAACAAATTAAACAAGTTTTGCAACAAACGCCACGCAGAAAACTCACTATCATTTGGCATGGTGGGGAACCGATGTTATGGGGAATTGAAAATTACCGCGCGATATTTGCCTATATGCAGCAAGAGTTAGGCGATTATGAACTGCAAAACTCAATGCAAACGAATCTGTCATTTGTCAATGATGAGTGGATTGACCTATTCTTGCAGTACAATGTACGCGTTGGTTTTTCTTTAGATGGTATGGCAGATATTCATAATCAACAACGCGTAGGCATTCATGGAGAACCAACCTTTGAGCGCATCATTGCCAATTATCATCGTTGCAAGCAACGGGGAATGCGTATCGGTTGCATTGTTGTAGGTAGCAAGAAACATATTGGACGGATTGCTGAGCTCTATCAATTTATGCGTGATGAGGGGATTAGTTTTAAGTTTAATCCTTTGTTCCAAGCGGGTGAAGCACAAAACAATATAGATGAATATGGCATAACGCCCGATGAATATGCACAAATGGCAATAGAGTTATTTGATTTGTGGTATGATGACCAAAAGGGCGAAATAACCGAATCTAATTTTGTAGAGATTGCAAGCAATATAGCCACAGGTAAACCATCAGGATGTATGTTTTCCAAAAACTGCCAAGACAATTTTATGGCGATTGCCCCTACGGGAGATGTAATGCCGTGTGGTAGATTTTGCGATAATGATCTATTGCATTATTCGTATGGCAACCTGCACGAGGAATTACTTGCCGATATTTTACCTCGTATCAAACAATCAGAGATTTACAAACGTGCAGTACATATCGCAGAGAGTGGATGTGCACAATGCAAATGGTATAATATCTGCCATGGTGGATGTATGCACGATGGATTTCTTGCTTCAGGAGATTTCAAACACAAAACATTTCTATGCTCTGCCTACAAAAAAATCTTTGCACATATCGAAAAACGATTAAATGAAAGTGGAATAACAGGAAATACAGATAAACAATAAATACAAATGATGAAACAACTTTTACTCCTTTTACTCTCAGCGCTTTCGGTGAGCGTAGTCGCACAGCAGAAGAAAGTAGCTGTGTATGTCACAGGTAATGACCCGATTAATGATGTTGTAGGTAGTCGTTTAGTGGATGGTATAGCACGAAGTGGCAAGTATATTGCTATAGAACGCACCGCTAGTTTCTTAAGTGAATTATCCAAAGAGCAAACATACCAATCAACAGGTGCAGTTGATGACAATGAAATCTCTCGTTTGGGAAAACAATTTGGTGTGGATTATGTATGTGTAGCATCAGCATTTGATGTTTGGGGAAATGAAAAATATATATCCACTCGAATGATTGATGTAGAAACTGCAGAGGTAGTTATGTCTTTCAGTTCTAATGGTAGCATTACAAGTAGTTCACAACTTATTACAGCATTAAATACGTTATCTAACGGATTGCTATCATCTTTTGAGCAGTCAAAATTATCAAGTGCAAAAAAAGTGGCGGTGTATGTTAGTCGTACAGGCAATAAAGATGTTGATATCATTTTGGGTGATCAATTGGTGGCTGGATTTGCACATAGCGGTCGTTATTTCGCCATTGAGCGTACCCAAGGATTCTTAAATCAATTAAGCAAAGAGCAAGATTATCAACATACAGGTGCAGTTGATGATGCAGAGTTGACACGCTTAGGAAAGCAGTTTGGAGTACATTATGTTTGTATAGCCAAGACTTCACAACTCTTTGGTGATTACTTTATTTCTACTCGTTTGATTGACGTAGAAACAGCAACTGTAGTCAACTCGTGGAATTTGGAAGGTGCTCAATTATCAAACGCACAAGGTGTTGTAACTGCCGCACAAGAAATTGCAGGACATTTGTCTGGTAGAACAACAATCCAAGAGCAGCAATTTCAGATTGAGGAAGCCAAAAGAATCGAGGCTCGTAGGAAAGGTAAAGGGCTTGTTGATCTGGGGTTACCAAGTGGTACACTATGGAACAACGCCAATGAAGGTGGTGATTATACTTATTATACCTATGATGAAGCGAAGAATAAATTTGGTAACAAATTGCCTACTAAACAACAATTGGAAGAACTGAAAAATATATGTACATGGACTTGGGATGGTAATCGCTATATTGTGATAGGTCCCAATGGTAATTCTATTATGTTCTATGCTCTGGGCTACCGCAATTGCGAAGGTGGTGTGAGTGGCGTGGGTACGGGTGGATACTATTGGACGTCTACTCCTGACAAATATGGCGACATGTTGGGACTCCAATTCGGTGGGGGGGGAGTCGGCATGCGTGGTCGCCATCGCTGCGACAAACTATCCGTGCGTTTAGTCCAGAAATTGTAAAATTTCTTATCTCACATTCGATTGAACGAACTATTCCGCAAAACGCAATGGCGTTCTGTTAAATAGACCAAAATGTTTCTTATAGTTATAAATACACCCTAATATGAAAAAACTTATAATTCTTTTTCTTTCAGCCCTTTCGCTGACAGTTTATTCACAACAAAAAAAAGTAGCTGTATATGTTACTGGTGATGATCCTATTAATAGTATTATGGGCGACCACTTAGTGGATGGAATTGCACATGATGGCAAATATATTGCTGTAGAACGTACAGCAAGTTTCTTAAATGAATTGGTCAAAGAGCAATCTTATCAGCAGACTGGTGCTGTGGATGATAACGAAATCTCTCGTTTGGGAAAACAATTTGGTGTAGACTATGTTTGTGTTGCTACTCCTTTTGATGTATGGGGCGAAAAGTACATCTCTGCGCGCATGATTGATGTGGAACGCGCGGAGGTGATTGCTACATCATCTGCCAATGGAAAAGTGGAAAATAGTACACAGTTTCTTTCGATGCTAAGCACTTTGACAAAAGGTTTGCTTCGTTCTTTTGAGCAATCTAAGATGGTTGATGCTAAAAAGGTGGCAGTCTATGTAACGCGTACAGGAAATAAAGATATAGATATTATCTTAGGTGATCAATTGGTAGGTGGTTTCGCTGCTAGTGGACGCTATTTGGCGATAGAACGTACACAAGGCTTCCTAAATCAATTGAGTAAGGAGCATGCATACCAACAAACAGGTGCGGTGGATGATTCCGATTTGATGCGCTTAGGTAAGCAGTTCGGTGTGCAATATGTTTGTGTTGCTAAGACTTCGCAACTATTTGGGGATTACTACATAGCTTCACGTTTAATCGATGTAGAGCATGGCGAGGTGATAAACTCTTACAAGAAAGATGCTGTTCAATTAAGTTCTTCCCAACAAGTCGTATTAGTAGCAAAAGAAATAGCAGCTAAACTATCGGACAAAACTATTGTAGAGCAACAATGCTACCAGGCGACAATCGCTGATTTTTTTGCTCAAGGATATGTTGATTTAGGTTTGCCAAGTGGTACATTATGGAAAAATACGAACGAAGGCGGCAATTTTGTTCGCTATACTTATGATGAAGCAGTAAGTAAGTTTGGAAGTAAATTACCAACTAAGCAACAGTTAGAAGAATTAAAAAATAAATGTACATGGATTTGGTTAGGTTATGGTTATGAGGTAACGGGACCTAGTGGTAATTCTATCACGCTACCTGCTACCGGTTACTGCAATTGTGCTGGTGATGTAGACCATGTTAGTACATATGGCTATTATTGGTCTTCAACTTCATTCGTTTCAGGCTTTACTTGGAGCCTTTTTTTTGGTTTTGGCGGAGTGAGCATCAACTACAACGATTGCTGCTACAAACAATCCGTGCGTTTAGTCTAGAATTTGTAACTTTCGCAAAACGCGTTAGCGTTCAGCAAAAAATAATCGTTCTTTGACATATTGAATATTTCTATCTATTGTGGTACGAAATTTGTGATAAATAACATTTGGTGTTAGAAAAGTTGATTTCTCCATAAGTGTTTGTACTTCCGATTTTCAATAAAGATTTACTGCAAAGGTGCTAAAAATAAATGAATTACGCAATGATTTTGTAAAAATCCAATGGAATATATGGTTGTTTTTCGTAAAAATACCAATGGAAAGATGAAATATTCAATACCCAAGAACCTCAAACGAACAACAAATAATCAAACAATATGAAGAAAACCATTTTGACATCTTTTTTCTCTTGGGCAATAACTGCCCTTACTGCATTCGCCCAAATGCCACCAGATTGGTACGACCATGATTTGAGGAGAGTAGCATACCCCGACAGCGAGTATTTTACAGGCTACGCCGAGAGCATGCCTATGAGTGGCGAACGCGTAGAAGTTGCCACCCAACGCTTGAAAGATGCAGCACGCGTAGAAGCAGTGTCCACTATTCGTGTGCACGTGAAGAACAACACCACTAACAATGCGCTCAGCCAAACACTTCGTTCCTCTGAAGGCACATTCCGCCAATCTATGCGCGAGTTTGCCTCCTCTACCACCACTTCTGTGGATATAAAAATCCCTGGATTGCAGATTGAAGCATGGCGCGACCTACAAACAGGCACTATTGCTGCCTTTGCCTATGTGAAGAAAAGCACACTAATCCGTCAATTAGAGAAGCAAATCACCGTAGCACTCACCAAAGTGGAGATGTCGCTTGACCAAATCGATCAACTCATTGCCACAGGGCAGAAACTGCAAGCACGGAGTGTAGCGGAGAATGCACTACCCCTATTTGCTGAAGTGGATGAAGCGCAGAAACTATTAGTAGCAGTAGATGCTGACGCCACCGAAGAGACACTTATGCTACCCGAAACGCGCATATTGAAACAGCGATTGATAGCAATGGTCGCACAACTCAAAAACGCTCTCACAATCTGCCTTAGAGCCGATGCAAAGATATTTAATAGTGCTTATCCCGCATTGCAAGCAGAGTTGCAAGGACATTTGAGTAAAATAGGCTGTAACTTTGTCACAGACCCAAGTACAGCGGATTGGGTGATAGATATTTCAGCGCAAGCTCGCGAATACAACGTAATGACAATGGGCAATGTGAGTACGTATTTTGTGTATGTAGATGCTAATATCGCTATCACAAAGACCGCTACAGGACAGCGTGTGTATGAAAATATGTTCTCGGAGAAAGGCGGACATACCCACAACTACGATCAAGCTGCTCGCGACGCGTATAAGTACCTCTTGCCAAAACTACGCGAGGTTTTAGATGAGCAAATAGCGAAGTAAATCGTTCTAAGGGTAGAATAACAGTTATTGCTGTGACACAGATTAGCGATAGATGTGTTACAGTGGTCGCGAAGTGGTCACGTAGCCTACAGAGAACTTGAAAGCCACCGAAAGCTCAAGGGAAGTTCTAATTTAGTTCTATGTATTGCGCTGAATCTTAAGAGTGGGGACTCTTCGGGCGCAATACTCGGAGTGCGTTCCGTCGCACTCCCTCACCCGAAACATACCAGCAAAATATTAAAACCGCCCCTCTGCAATGCAGGGAGGCGGTTTTTGAATATAATCTTACTGCGAGATTAGAATTCGTTGAGTTCCTCTTGGCGGAGTTGTGCTTCAGCAGCAGCTGCTGCACGTGCTGCTTGGATAGCAGCGTACTCCTCAGCATTATGCACACTGATGTGTTGGAAGTCACGAAGACCAGTACCAGCAGGAATTAAACCACCAATAATAATATTTTCTTTTAAGCCTTCAAGATTATCGACTTTACCTCTAATTGCAGCTTCAGTTAATACACGAGTTGTTTCTTGGAATGATGCAGCAGCTAAGAATGAATCACTCTTTAGTGATGCTCTTGTAATATCAAGAACTACTGGTTTAACAGCAGGAATACGAAGTCCTTTTTCACAACAATCTTTAAACACTTTATATAATTCAGGTTTAGAAATTAATGTACCAGGTAAAAGTTCAGTCTCACCAGAATCAATAACAACCACTTTTTGTAGCATTTGTTTAACTATGATTTCTACGTGTTTGTCAGAAATTTCAACCGCAGCAGCTGTACGATAAGATTTTTGAATTTCTTTTAGAATATATTTTTCAACCTTATCAACAGATGATACTCTTAATAATTCTTTAATATTTACAGCACCTTCACTAATTAAATCACCAGCTTCAACGCTTTCGCCTTCTTTAACAATCGCTTTCTTACCAGCATCTGTTAAATAAACTTTATCATTATTAGGAATATCACTATGAATCTTAATTTCATAACGTGAATCTTTTACAAGTTCAACAGATTCAACAGTACCTTTAATTTCAGAGATAATACCTTGACCTTTAGGAGCACGCGCTTCAAATAATTCTTGTACACGTGGAAGACCTTGAGTAATATCGTCACTACCAGATGCAACCCCACCTGAGTGGAACGTTCTCATTGTTAACTGAGTACCAGGTTCACCGATAGATTGAGCGGCTACAATACCAACAACTTCTCCTTTTTCTACCAACCCATTAGTAGAAAGGTCAGTACCATAACACTTAACACAAACACCAACAGCACAGTTACATGTTAGGTTTGTTCTAACTTCAACTTCTTTAACCCCAGCTTTAACAATTTGATCAGCAATATCACCATCAATTAAGCCACCTTTATTAACAAGAAGTACTTTCTTAGAACCAACTTTTCCATATACTGGTTTAGCAGCAAAACGGCCAACGATACGATCTTTTAATGATACTAACATATCATTTACTGGATCAAATGTAGGGTCTTTTTCATTTTTCTTATAAAGAGTAGTCATTACTAAGCCTTTATCAGTACCACAATCTTCAGTAGTAATTGTAATATCTTGGCTTACGTCAACTAGACGTCTTGTTAAGTAACCTGATTCAGCAGTCTTAAGCGCTGTATCGGTAGAACCTTTACGAGCACCATGCGTTGAAATGAAGAAGTCAGACATTGACATACCTTCTTTAAAGCACGCTTTAACTGGAATTTCCATTGATTCCCCATTAGGTTTTGCCATCAGACCGCGCATACCAGCAAGTTGGATAAAGTTAGATGAACTACCACGGGCACCAGAGTCAGCCATTAGGAAGATATCATTAATTGAAGCTTCATCTTCCATGACTTTCTTGATTTCTTTTTCGATTTCTTTCTTAGTATCTTCCCAAATTCTAATAACATTACGTTTACGTTCAGAATCAAGCATGATACCACGACGATACATCTTAGTATATTTTTTAACTTGTTCATCAGCTTCTGCAATAAGTTGATATTTCTTTTCAAGAATTCTAACGTCAAATACTGAAATTGTAACACCAGAAATTGTTGAATAATAGAAACCTAAATCTTTCATCTTATCTAGTGTAAGTGATGTTTCAGCAAGTTTACATTGTCTAAATACTTCAGAAATAATAACTGATAATGTCTTTTTCTTAGCTGGTTGACCAAGAGGCATTTTCGCAATAGCTTCTTTATAATTAGTACCACGTTTAATGAAGAAGTATTCAGGTGTACCATTTCTAAGGTTAGTTAGTGCTTTCTTAGGGTCTGGTTCATTAAAGAATACAAAGTGTTCAGGGAATACTTGGTTGAAAATTAATTTACCATAAGTAGTAACAATGAACATGTCTTTTAATTCTTCATTTAGTTTTACTTTTTCTTCATATTTAGGATCATTTGGATCTAAATTAACAAATGGTTTGTCGATAGCACGACCAGGCATTACAAAACGAGTATGGAAGTCAATTTCATGTCTTTCATAAGCATGTTCTACTTCTGAAATATCTTTGAATGCTTTACCTTCACGACCTACAACTAAGAACGTACCAACACTTGGTGCGATTCCAGCTTTTACATCTTCACGTAATGATTCAATATCACGATAAACCTCTTCATCGTTTACAATGATTTGATTATCAAATTCGAATACTCTATATTCATAAGCTTTATATAATTCTTCAAATGTATGATATGTTCTATCTGGTTGACTTCTTTCAATTGTTAAATAATAGTTACCAATAATCATATCTTGAGATGGAGTAACTACTGGTTTACCATCTTTAGGAGCTAAAATATTTTTAGATGCAAGCATTAACATTCTAGCTTCAGCTTGAGCTTCTTCTGATAGTGGTACATGCACTGGCATTTGGTCAC
>CALCGX010000066.1 GCA_937901225.1 uncultured Bacteroidales bacterium
TCTTCGGGCGCTACGCTCGGAGTGCGTTCCGTCGCACTCCTTCAGGTCCCGAAACCTACAACTAAAGTACCACCTGCGTGCTAAATTTCCTCTTAGCTTTTCTCCCACGGAGGAATAATAGGGGAAAAGTATTTTTGACGTGTTGTAGAGAAAAATTACATATCTTCTAAACTTAGAGGTATAAAGTTGACTTCATATCCTCTGAAATGAGATCGGATATGGGCGTGTACTTTGTTCCCCTCTACGTGGACGGCAAGAAGATACATAGTAGTAAGTTTGTGAAAGTGAACTGAGAAAAATGAGCAAATAAATAGAAAATTGTATTTTTTTGCTCAAATTATTTGGTCATATCAAGTTTGTTTTGTAATTTTGCAACCGCTATTAATTCAACGGATGTTGCAAAATGTAAAATAAATAAAACAAATGAGTTATGAGGTTCTATGATCGTGAAAAAGAGACTTCGGAATTGTTGCGTATTCGCCAATTAACAATGGATGATAGCAGTCGCATGACATTGGTTACTGGACGTAGGCGTATTGGAAAAACCACATTGATACAACGCACGTATGCCAATACCGCCATGGTATATCTGTATGTGAAACGTCGCAACGAGAAGGAACTAGTACAGGCATTTTGTGAGGCGATACGCTCGCAAGTAGAAATGTTCATCCCAAATGGCATCGCAAAATTTACGGATTTACTGCGTCTGCTATTGGAATATAGCAAACAACAGCCATTTACATTGGTCTTAGATGAGTTTCAGGAGTTTGTACATGTTAATACGGACATATTCCAAGACATGCAAGAACTCTGGGATACCTATCACACACACACTCATCTCAACCTCATCATTAGTGGTTCTGCTTATCGATTGATACAAAACATCTTTATGGACAAAGGTGAACCTTTGTTCAATCGTGCCGACTTCATCATTCGATTGCAACCATTCCGTTTGCCTGTGTTAAAACAGATTTTGCAAGATCATGCACCCAACTACGAACCAGATGATTTATTGGCTTTGTACATGATTACAGGTGGGGTGCCAAAATACATAGCATGGTTATTGGATAATAACTGCCAGACCTACCAACAAATGTATCAATATGTATTTTCTGATATGTCGCATTTTTTGGAGGAAGGCAACACATTGCTGGTAAGTGAATTTGGAAAGAACTACGGAGTTTATTTTTCTATCTTGCAAGAATTGGCAAATGGTTATTCTACCCAATCGGCTATTGAATCACAATTGGGAGGAATCTCTATCGGCGGACACTTGCGCCATTTAGAAGAAACATTCCAACTGATCATTCGAGAGCGCCCCATTTTGGCAAAAAAAGAAACACAAACGGTGCGTTTTCGTATCAAAGATAACTTCTTGCGTTTTTGGTTTAGATATGCTGACAAGTACCATTTTATGATTGAGATGCAAAATCATCAAGCCCTATGCAAATTGGCATTAGATGATTATCCTACATACTCGGGAATGGTTTTAGAGCAGTATTTCCGTCAACAATTGGCAGAAAGTGGAACATACAAAGAGGTCAATGCTTGGTGGCAAAGACGGGCTATAACCCACAATGACCAACTTATTGATGCGGAAGTAGATGTAATAGCATTGGCTATTGAAGGAAGAAAAGCATTGGTTGGGGAGGTCAAACGCAACAGGGAGAAGTATAATCATGCTCTCTTTATGGCAAAAATCCATTATCTAAAGCAAACTGTCCTAAAGGGCTACACTATAGAAACACATTTGTTTGATTTACCGCAGATGTAACATTCGCGTATTTAGAGGACGCTTCGTTACAGTTTAGTGTTTAGGGCGGGTAGCAATGCCCGCGCTGCTATTTGTTGCTTTTGCCAAAGGGAAGGAGAGAGGCAAGGGCGAGTTTGAAATGTTGCATCCCCCATGGGATGCCAATAATCGTGCAACAGAGGATAAGTCCGAAGGTGAGATGCGTGAGTGCGATTTCCCACCAACCAAGTATAATCCACAAGATATTGAAGATAATCTGCAAGCAACCTCCATCGTTGGCAGTTGACACCAACTCATGACCAAAAGGCCATAAAGACAATGTGCCAATCTTGAAGAGTTGTACTCCAAAAGGAATACCAATGATGGTGATGCAAAGCAATAGACCAGCTATCCAATACATCAAAGCCGTGATGAATCCGCCACAAATGAGCCAAATGAGATTGCCGAGGAATTTCATATGTAGATGGGTTTAGTCGGTTTTTAAGTACTTGGTATAGTTGTCTAAGAAACGTTGTACGGCTTCGGGGAGCGGTCCATAGAACTCGCCACCAGCAGCATTGGCATGTCCTCCGCCGGCAAAAATCTCCTGCGCAAAGACATTGACAGGGCGATTGCCTTGACTGCGGAATGAGAGTTTGATCTTGGTCTTGATTCCGCCATTTTTCGCCATTTCATCGGGAGTTGCCTTATCTTCGCGCATAAAAACAGAATAGTGGATATCCTTGCTCTGGAGTGGCATATTGACAATACCCTCAGCGTCGCCTTTCTGGAAATTGAAACGATATAGCTCTTTGCGACTCAAGTAGATGAGTGCCGTGTGATGTTCGGGGAAAACGCGCATTTTTTGGTAGAGGCAATAGCCTACCAATTTGACGCGATCAACAGAGTATTGATTGAAAACTGCATTGTAGATGGCATCTTTGTCTGCTCCCGCAGCAATGAGTTGGGCTATCATTCCGTAGATTTGTGGTCGGTTGGAATTATAGGAGAAATTGCCCGTGTCGGTCATTAATCCCGTATAGAGTACGGTGGCGATTTCAGTTGACAGTTGACAGTTGGCAGTTGGCAGTTGGCAGTTGGCAGTTGACAGTTGACAGTTGACAGTTGAGAGAAACTCATATACCAATTCGCATGTGGAAGATGCTTCGGGAATAGAAACCATAGCATCTGCGAAATTAGTAGGGTGTAGATGGTGGTCGATCATGAGCTTTGGACAAGTGAGCATGAGCATCTTATCGCCCAATGGCCCAATGCGTTTAGGGTCGTTGAAATCGGTACAAATTACCAAATCTGCTGCCTCGAAATAGGTGTCTGCTTGTGCTTTTTGACTGTCATATAGTAAGACGGAATCCGCACCTGGCATCCATGCAAGAAATTCAGGGAAAGCATTGGGTACAATCACGTGAGCCTCTTTGCCTAATGACTTGATATAATGATACATAGCCAAAGAACTACCCATGGCATCGCCATCAGGAGATTGGTGCGTGAGTAGCACAACGTGTTGTGCAGGTTGGATAAAAGTATGGATATTCGTCATATGTAGTAATTTGTTAAAATCGTGCAAAATTACAACTTTTTTTGCGTATTTCAAAATTTTTTAGTAACTTTGCGCGCTATTTTGAGTAAATAGGCGAAAAATGATAGTATTAACAAAATTATAAGTCAAAAAATGAAGAAATTTTTGTTTAGTGCACTAGTATTGTGCGCAAGCATGTGCAGTTTTGCGCAAGAGGATCAGGTATTGATGACGATTGCAGGTAAGCCAATTATGGTATCTGAGTTTATGTACATTTACGAGAAGAACAATCAAGAGTCTAGTGTGGAGAAGAAAACCATGCAAGAGTATTTGGATTTGTTTGTGAATTTCAAGCTCAAAGTGGCTGAGGCTGAAGCACAAGGTGTAGATACGACAGCTGCATTTAAGAAAGAGTTGGCGGGTTATCGTGCTCAAGCTACTCCTAAATATATGAAGGATAAT
>CALCGX010000067.1 GCA_937901225.1 uncultured Bacteroidales bacterium
CCACGAGTGGTGTAAGCCATCAGCAGCTCCTTGCGCAATTCACGGTTCTCGCAGTATTGGAGTACTGGAGTGAAACTAGTGCGCTTAGGAGTAAACAACCATGCATCAGGACGACCAGCAGCAGTCGCCTCTTCTTTGGCTGCCGCTTTGGCGCTCTCAGGCAGACCCTTGAGTTCAGCCTCGTCGGTGATAAAGAGTTGGTAAGCATTGGTCTCTGCTACCACGTTATTACCGAATTGCAAAGAGAGCAAACCGAGTTCTTGGTTGATTTCTTTCAAGCGTGCTTTCTTATCCTCTGGGAGGTTAGCGCCGTTGTTGGCAAAGGACTTGAAGGTCTCGGTCAGCAGACGCATTTGCTCGTCATTGAGACCCAAACTTTCGCGTTGTTCATATACAGCTTTCACGCGTTGGAACAACGCATCGTTCAAGATAATTCCGTCGCTGAGTGCAGAGAGTTTAGGAGAAATCTCCTCAGCGATAGCGTTCATCTCATCGTTGCCGTCTGCCTCAATGACATTGAAGAACACACCTACTACCTTGTTCAGCAGTTCGCCGCTACGATCGAGTGCCTCGATGGTGTTGGCGAAGGTAGGTGCTTCTGGATTATTAGCGATAGCAGCAATCTCTGCTTCGTTCTCTGCGATAGCTTTCTCAAAAGCAGGCAGATAGTGTTCGATTTTCACTTGGTCGAAAGCAGGTACACCATAAGGAGTGTTCTGCTCAACGAGCAATGGGTTCTCGTTTTTAGTACATGCCATAAGCGTTACGAGCGCAAGGCTCAAAAATAAGATTTTTTTCATATTGTTTAATAATTGGTTTAATTCTCTAAACACTAAACAGTAGCCGCTCTGCGGCGTTCACTAAACTATAATTTCACATTCTTCCGCATCGACTCGCGTATTATACTGCGTAGTTCGGCGGACTGGGTATCCACTTTGCGGTGGAAGAGAGGTTTGAAGTCTTTAGCAAATCGACATGGCGCCAGTTTGATTTTCAAATCATCCAAATTACCCGACACATTCACACCCAAGTATATAGGTGACAACACATTCACATCGTAGTTGAAGGTCATATCCAGGTTATGTCGTCCGCCTAATGCAACCATATAGTTATCCAAGGATACGCAGAATGGATAGACATCTATCTCTTTCTTGTAAATAGTCATTTCTGCCGATATGCTATCCACTTTGTTTTCTGTTTTCTTGCTGAACATCAACAATTTAGACATCTTGCTAAATGTCTCATTGTCCAACACAACCAAATCCTTGCCGAAGATACTTGCCGCGCCACGGATAGTAGAAGGTTTGATTTGGTATTGGGCATTGGTGTATGTCTCCGCAGCGAGGTGGAACTCCGCTTGTCCCTTAAACGAGCTCAGCATAGGCATCATGGAGTCTATTTGCGGAATCATACCTATCAACTCTTGGATATTAATGTCTATCTTATGATAATCAAATCCTACATAGATATGATTTCTGCGTGGGGTACGATACATGGCAGTCAGTTGCAGCTTCGCGGCATTGCAAATAAATCCCACTTCCTCGAGCACCAACATTCCCTCTTTCACGTATATTTTACCGCCCAGATTTCTAGCTGTTTGATTCAGGAAATTAGCTTGTTTGATTTGCGTATTCAATGTCAAATCCACATTCGTTGGCACAAGGAATGGTTCTCTCACCTCCTCGCCTCTCGCCTCATCACCTTTCGCCTCATCACCTCATCGCCTCGAATATGTCCACTCTCTTCTTACATACTCCTGCTAACAAACGCCTCGTATGGTACTTGGCAGCAGAGGAGTATGTGGCTAAGCATATAGATCGTTTGCTACCTAGTGCTGACCATGAGGGGATACTATTTGTTTGGATTGTGGATCCTACCGTTATTATTGGTCGTCATCAGGTTTTGCAAAATGAAGTGAATACTGCTTTCTGTCAGGAGCGCAATATTGCTGTCTATCGTCGCAAGAGTGGGGGAGGATGTGTCTATGCAGATTCGGGTAATCTGATGGTGAGTTATATCGCTCGCTCTA
>CALCGX010000068.1 GCA_937901225.1 uncultured Bacteroidales bacterium
ACCAAGGAGCATCAACATAGCGGATTTCCCTATGTGCTGAAAGATGACATCATCGGCAAGGCGCTGCAACTAGGCGGAGGAAGCTGGGCTGTATACGGATTGCAGGACCAAGGATTCAGCAACGACGTACATGAGACGGCAGGACGTATGCAGATTAAGATGTATGGCTACAATTATGACGAACTTGCCTACTGGGGAGAGAGATTGAAAGAGAGGCTACTGGCAAGACGAAGGATTAAGGAGGTAACCATCAACTCGGAATTTTCGTTCTACAAGGATGACTATAGCGAGTTCTTCCTGGACTTGGACAGGCACCGTCTGGCTGAGGAGAACATCACAGGCATGCAACTGTTTGCTGCTCTACACCCCATATTCGGTAGAGACATATCGTGCGGAAGCATCGTTCACGATGGGCAGCCCGAGATGCTGAAGCTAACCTCGCGACAAAGCGGGGAGTATGATGTATGGAGTTTGGTCAATATCCCCATCAAGATAAACGACAACTCATACAAACTGAACGACTTTGCTACGATAAGGAAGGTACAGGCACCACAAAAGATTGTCAAAGAAAATCAGCAATATAGACTATGTCTGCAATATGACTATATCGGTTCGAACCAACAAGGATACAAACTGCTAAAAAAAGACCTGAAAGAGTTTAATGCAACTCTACCGATGGGATATGTAGCAGAACATGAGGAGCAATCTTGGTCGTGGGGAGAGAAGGACGGCAAACAATATACACTGCTACTCATCGTGATAGGCATTATATTTTTTACCACCAGCATACTATTCAACTCACTGAAGCAAGCGTTGGCAATCATTTTCGTGATACCTATCTCGTATATAGGTGTGTTCCTCACCTTTTATCTGTTCGGGTTGAACTTTGACCAGGGAGGCTTCGCTTCGTTTGTACTGCTGTGTGGTATCACCGTAAATGCGAGCATATACATATTGAGTGAATTTAATGCCGTACGTCAGCACTACCCCAGGTTGGCAGGAGTACGAGCATTTGTTAAAGCATGGAATGCCAAGGTTACCCCAATCTTTCTGACTGTGGTATCGACCATCTTAGGTTTCGTACCGTTCATGGTAGGCACTGGTAAGGAAGCTTTCTGGTTTCCATTGGCTGCTGGCACCATCGGCGGACTGGTAATGTCGGTCATCGGCATATTCCTGTACTTGCCGATATTTGCATGCCAACTGCCAAGAACACGGTCGGAATAGCCTCGTTCGTAGAATCCAAATGAGTGGCTGTAGCCTTCGTAGACGGTGTGGTGTACGTCATGCTTTTGACGGGGAAAGGGAGACTTACAACTTCTGCACTATGCTTCTTTATTCTGTAAATGCCTTAAAACTTAAAGTCCCTATAATTGATAATGCCATCGTATGGAGTATCTAATTGCTCTGATTCAGCGTAGATGACCGCAGCCAATCGCGGAGCATTCGGTGACTTCATGTATATCCTCCTTGCCGCCCAGAATGAGGAGTCGCTACACACTGCCCGCAAGACCGATGATGAAGACTACCACATCGAACATACTCGCCTCGCCTTGGCAGCTACGGGTACCATGTCATCGGTGCGTGAGTTTATCCCCCAGAGAATGAAAATATCAAGTGTCTGATTGGTGCTATTGCAGAGCAACAACTGTCAGTAAAGGAGATGATGGCAGCAATCGGATTAAAGGATCGTCCTAACTTCATAGAGTATTCACTTTCTCCAGCTATAAAGAACGGATATGTGCGCCTGCTCTATCCCGACTCTCCTCGCCATCCTCGTCAACCTCGGTCTTGAGAATGACGTACTCGTAAAAGCCCTGCTCTTCGCCCTGCTGGTCTGCGGGGATCATTGCATGGTAGGTAACACCCTCAACCTCAACGGTGCCGATCAGCTCAAATTCGATCTCGTTGCCGTCCTCATCGGTCAGCGTAAAAAATTCTCTTTCGTTTTCCATGTTATATACCTCGTTTATGTCATAATATGCAGGAATACAAAAATCTTGCATCCTTCTGCTTATATTGTACCCGATTTTTTGCGATTTGTCAATGATTATTTAATCAAAATCCAGCACGTCGGATAAAATCGTATTGGACACCAAAAAGCCTTTGGTGGTAAATCTGCAAGCCTTGGCATCGTCCAGCAAAAAGCCCGCACGCACGTAGGGTGCGATCTTTGCGCCGTATATCTCGTCAAACGCCTTGCCAAAACGCTTGGCAAACGCCTCCTTGTCAATTCCCTTTTCCAATCGCAAGCCAACCATGACGTATTC
>CALCGX010000069.1 GCA_937901225.1 uncultured Bacteroidales bacterium
TAAGTATGCCTATCTGCTTCTTTGCAGTTTAAATCTTTATTACCACTTGCTGCACTAATTGATCATCGGCGTGGATATACAAGGTGTAGTTGCCTTGCATCCAACCGCCCATGTTGATTTGCACCATGTGTTCGCCTGCAGTCTCTACATGGGCAGGCATGGAGTACATCGGCATGCCCAATGCATTGTGCATGTGCATATATACCGTAGCATCTTGTACCAATGTATAGCGCACTTGCAAATCTGTTTGTACAGGGTTAGGCAGATATGATAAGTCCGTTGCATCATATATCAACGCTCTGTCAGATCAAAACCATCTGCAGTGATAATAACCTATTATGCCTTGCGCCAAGAAGTGCAATAAAGGACTCTAAGTAGTAAAATAAAAGCAACCAACAATAATACTATTTTTACTATATGTAATGCTCGGTTATCAATATTAATCACAAAATTATCATTTCTTTCTGCAAAGATACAGTTAAATTCTAATTTATGCAAATTAACATAGAGATTACTAAAGAAAAAAGATTAGCTTAAAAGCATATTAAGAAAAGTAGACTGGTAGCATAACCATATATACAAAGAGTTCTTCATCGTGTATGATGAAGAACTCTGAAAGTGGCAACTACCTAGTCATTTCATAAACAAGTACCATTGGCGTTGTTAAACTTAATGCCCTGTAGGGGGATTAAACTACATTCAATTAGTTTCTGTAGTAATCGCTTTTTCTACAATCCCCTTTACCAACACTAACGGATGAATTGAAAAAGTCACCTTATTGTAAGTTTCGGGATGCTTTGTCAAAGGATTAGCATGCAAAGTAGTTGAGCAGATTATAAGAATAGTAAGTTTTTTATGGCATCACATTATCACATGATTTGATTTACGATTACTGAGAATTTGACATAATCGATCTGTTTGTTTTGCAACTTCTTGGAGGGATGTTGTAACTTCTTGAAGTGAATCAATCAATTTTGCTTCATCATATGGTGGGCAAGGTGGTTTAATAGGATTTCTTAATTGTTTACCATCTCTTACGTCGCTAACACCATCTACTTCTACAACGGATTGCTGCGTTTGATTTATTTTTTTCTCCATAACGAATAATTTTAAAAATATTTATTACTTGTTAATTCTATAGTATTCTATTCTTCCACCTCTACTCCCATTACGTTGTAGGTCTTTCCGTCGCGAATTATTAGCAACTGTCCATCACGGAAGAGCTTTTCACCATTTGCATTAGGTGATTGGATATTATCCACAGCAGTATTTTCGCCTATAATCAAAAACTCTTTCCAGTACGGATCGGCTTTGTAATCCTCCACTACTTCATCTGGCACATATACTGGGATTTTGCGATTTACCTCATAGAAAGTTTTGGAGTGAATAGTCGGAGGAACCAAAGCTTTTACATGCATTTTTTGTAGCTTACCACAGAGAGCAAAACCATTGTCAGCAACCTCTTGCACGCTACTTGGCAAAGTAATCTCCGTGAGGTAAGTGCAGCCATAGAACGCTGCATGGCCAATCTCGGTAACGCCTTCTGGTATAGTGATATTCGTTAACTCATGGCAGTTGTAAAATGCCCAATCGCCTATCATAGTGAGAGCACCATCCTCCGCAAAATCAACCGATGAAAGCATACGGCAATTCTCAAACGCACGCCCCTCAATCTCTACTACAGAGGCAGGAATTGTGATAGAGGGTAATTTTACACATTCTGCTACACCCATATAAGGTATATGCGTAAGATTAGATGGTAAGTATAGTTCCTCTATATTATGACAGTTCCTCAACATCTCATCTGAAAGAGTAGTATTGGTGGCATTAGTAAGATCAAGCACTTTGAGTGTCTTATTACTGCGACGGAAAAAACCGAAAGCATTGTCCGTTAGTTCGCCTCCTAAAACGCTCACATATTGGAGGCTTTTAGATGCATTTGCCAATGATTCTTCTGATATATTTAAGAAAGGAGCATAGGCAATCACTGTGTCTAAGTTGCTACAATTAGATAGCGAAAAGTCCTTGATATATGTAAGATGTGGACTTAAACAAACAAATTTAGATATGCTTTCAGTTTCATCGAAAGCACGACTACCAATGCTTGTGACACCACTACCTATGGTGATAGAGGTAAGGGAGGTAGCATTTCCAAAAGCGAAGTCACCAATATTCGTTACGCTATTGGGAATAGTAATGGAGGTAAGGGCTGTACAGTTTTCAAAAGCAATATTCCCGATATTTGTTATACCTTCTGGTATAGTGATTGATTTGAGCGCAAAGCAATTGAGGAAGGCTCGATAGTCAATGCTTGTCACTGCATAAGTAATACCATTATGTTCCACAGTAGTAGGGATAGTAAAAGAGCTTATACCATAGTAGTTCTCACTAGAGAAACTGACTTGACATGTCACCTGTACGGTGTATGGTTCTGAACTGCTGGTAATGTTGTAGCACAAAAAATTATCACCCACAAAATCAAATGCCCAAAGGGCAGTAGTAGCAAATATCGCCACGAAAAGGGATAGAAGTTTTTTCATATGCTTCATGTTTATAAGGTTATACAAAAACGCTGCAAAATATGTACATACCTCACCCCGTCCACACGGAACTGAGTGAGGATATGTACGATTATAAATAGGATTATTCTCCTACTTCCACTCCCATGATATTATACATCTTGCCGTCGCGAAGAATAAGTAATTGACCGTCCTTGATTATCTTTTGAACAGATGGTGCAGATACGGATACACTTTCCACAGCATTAATAACATCGCCTTCGTTATAAACACAACCTAAAGATGTATAATTTAAATCATCGGTTGTATAACGACATTCATCGTTATGGTAGGCGCAAAGTAAAATACTTATGCCACCCCCCTCTAATATGGTCGCATTATTGTGCACGATCCCATTAACCGAACCAATACCTTCTATCCATTTTTTTGAAAATTTTTCTTCATATATGATACTACCTTCTTGTTCTATAGGGAGTATAACATCCAATGTTATTTGTGTTTTACCGTTATCTAGCGTATCTATATTCGTTACTATATGTGTGTATGTTTTTTTATGTGTATAATATTGGATTCCTGCAAAAAGCTCCAGCGTATCTCCAACCTGTATATCGAAATCATATAACAAATATTCGGTATTATCGTAATAAATATAAACTTTCTTATTCTCTGCAAAACGTAGCGCACAAATATAAGTACCTATGTCTGTTACATCGTTAGTTGAATAACGCATTAATTCAATGTATGTTTTATCATTGATAAGAATGTCTTTTCCTAATGCGTATTTATAAGTGACTGCACCTGCTAAAGGATTGTATGCTCCTAAATAACTATATGAAAGGACATTCCATTGGTTGCACCAATCTCCCGCTATGTTTTTAGTTGCTGATTTCTTTTGCACTAAAGATGCAGACTGAGATTCGTCACACAGTACATCTTTAATCGCAATACGAAGATTGCAACCTGCTTTTGCGTGGAAACCATTTGTTAGTTTCACATATTCTCCCGAATAAATTACGCCTTCTTGATTGCTTTCAACTACGATGTCCCCTCCTATTGTTAATCCTCCGCCATTTTGTATAACGAATTTTGAGTCTAATATCTCATTTTGAGAAACTTCGCGTGGAGCACAATTTGGATAATTAGGATAAATATTCAATACCGCACTTTGTGAACTGTAAAATTCAAATGGCTTATTCACGATAGTCTCTAAAATATAAAATCCATTTTGAAAGCCTCCCCAACCATAATTTATATGAAACGCATCATTGGCATTATATCCATCAACAATAAATCTGTGACCGCCTCTAGAACTTCTTCCTCCATATAGTATAGGATAACCTTTATTAAGATCTTCTTTTAATTTACTCAACCATGAGGAAGCATAATTGTTTCGATATATCAATTCATTAGAATTATAACTAAAAGTTCCTCTTAACGCATTTGGAATGAGATTAGGAACCGCACTGGATCCGTTTTCTTCTGATGGACCGTAACTCATATTAACAGACACACCTGCATCATGAAGCAAATTAGCGACCATATCTACATGTTCTACAGGAGTAGTAGCCCTCAATTCTGCTGGCATATAATCCCAATTGTACTCTCGTATTAATGTATTTTCATAATCATCTTCTACTACTGCAATCTCAGGCCATTCCCAATACCACATCAATTGTCCCATTGCCACAGCAACACAACCTACAACAGTTTCTCGCCCATCATGATACGGCGGACAAAATTTATTATAACATTTATCAGCCGTTGCTCCACCTCCATTAAGACCACTTTGATTCCAAATATTTTCTTTATTATCTCTGTATAACAATGGAGATACTATAATCTCATCTTCTGTGGTATTCGATGTCGCCTGATATGTCTGCCATCCTTCGTGAATAGTAGTTATATTCGTACTATCTCTTAGATATTGTATCTGTTGTTCATACCATTCTAACAAAGCAATCATTCCATCAGGCATATCTTCTTCCTCTGGAAACATTCCTGCATTTGCATCAGAATATGCCAGGATTGGAGTAACACGCTCATCAGCCGAAACCAATACCCACGCACTATCTTGTGAAACTGCATACATCACAGGAGATTGAGCGACCTTACCTATTGGCTTAATTACAGAAGCACTACTGGTCGTTGTATTTGTAGTAGAAGCACTACGCATAGCAGCGGGCACATTATTTTGCAGAAATATGTTAGCTACACGCTGAGCTGTTTCAAGAGAAACTTGCTGTGCGAAAATAGGTGAGTACAGCAATAATAGTGCACTCAATAAATATAATTTCCCTTTCATATTAGTGCCTCCCTAATCTCACTTATTCAATTCAGCTTCCAACGCCTTAATTCTCTCTTCCTGTTGGAGAATATAGAGCGTCAGTTCCTCAATCTTCTGCAAAAGTTGTGTTTGCAACTCATTAATGCCCACACCATTCTCTTGCATCTCTTGAGCTGATTTAATTTCTGGCA
>CALCGX010000070.1 GCA_937901225.1 uncultured Bacteroidales bacterium
CGCACACCCCGGAATTATTGTTCGGTTTCTGTAATTTGTTAGTTATGTAAATTTTGCTTTTCAGTCTACTTTCGACTTTTTTCGCCAATCTGTTCTCCCTCTTAATCTATATTAAATCTTTAAAACAAAAAAGATTGTTATAAAATTTTTATAACAACCTTTTTATTTTTTTAATTTTCAAAAATTAAACTTTTTAAATAATCTATAAATCTTCTAAAAACAGATTTCTTTTCTACTATAAGAGCTGTTTGTTTTTCTTCTTCATAAACTTCTTTTTCTTTTACTTTTTCGAAAATGTTGTACTTATTATTATCAATTGCTTTACTTAGTTTTTCCATTTTCTTTATGTCATTTTCTTTATATCTAGCTAAAAGTCTTTGTTTATGTTCTTCCCTCTCTACCCAAAACTTTAAGTTTATTTATGCTTAATGTTTTTGGACTTAAAACTTGACCTTGTAAATCTTTATCTGGTTCTATATGATTTTGATAATTTTTACTAGCATTATTTTTTAGAAATAATCGAAATTTTTCAGGAATTTTATTTATATCTAATGATTTTACTTCGTCGCGTATTTGCTCTAGTACAGGATCATCCAATTGGAAGAAACTCAGTTGCATGCCTTCGGGTGCGCTAACGGTGGCTTTCCCGCTACCGATATTTTTTTGTGTGTTGGTTATTTGCGATGGGCTATTGGTGATGGGCGATGGGGAAGGAGATTTCTTGCCTGTGCGTTTGAGTTTCTGTTGGTACGCAAGGGTAAGAGTCTCAACGAGTTTGTTGTTGTCCCAAGGCTTGACAATGAAATCGAAAGCTCCGCGTTTCATACCCTCTACTGCGAGTTGGATATCGCCGTAGGCGGTGAAGAGCACCACTTCTATATTGGGTGCAAACTGTTTGATTTCGGAGAGCCAGTATAGTCCTTCGTTGCCCGTGTTGATAGCGGTTTGGAAGTTCATATCGAGCAGCACCACATCGGGTTGCAGTTCGCGGATGGTGGATTGCAACGACTTAGGCGAAGACAGCATCTCCACCTGAGCAAAGAATCGCGGCAGCAACATCTCCAGCGCTGCGCGAATACCTTTGTTGTCGTCCACAACAAGTATTTTGGCTTTGGATTTCATAGTGGGTGCAAAGGTAGTGAAATTTTGCGAAATATGCAAGTGTACATTGATTTTTTCAAAGAATTAGGAGCCGATATTTGGTTAATTCAAAAAAATGTAGTAATTTTGCACCCGAAAGCTACGCTGGAGGGAAATATGTCCTGCGAAAAGTATTTTGCAAAGGTTCTTTCTAAGGGTAGGTTTCTGACATATTGAATAGCGTTTATTGACGCTTTGTGTTTGGCTAAACGAAACTTCGCAACTTTCTGTTTATTAGAGTCAAAATCAAAGTAATCAGTAGATGCCTATGGGGTATGATATATCCATACAGCACATCCTATAGGGGATGTTGTATCTTCATACCAGCGTAGGTTTCCTGTTGTTTATTTGACTCTAAGGGCAATGCGAAGGCCTCGTTTAGCGAATAGCAACACGAGGTCTGCGCTTTTTTGTATGCCTATGTGTAACAATAACAACAAAACAAGGTATGATGAAAAAAATCTTATTCTTAATCACCACTATGATGGTGTTATCATCTTGTTCTCAGATGATTTATTTGGCTTGCAACGAACCCGATGTGGAGGTATTTATCAACGAGCAAAACTATGGCAATCCTCCTGTTCAGATTCAAGTAACTAACGATGTGCAGTATCTCAATGTGTCATTTCGCAGAAATGGAGTTGAATTACATCATCAAAGGGTGTATATAGTGGATGGACAAAATTACTATGATATTACATTACCTAGGCATTTGCGTCACTCTTCCAGTCCTGCTAACTCTTTGCGTTCGAAATCATATTAATTTTCATTTTAAATCATCTAACATTATGAAACGAATTTTATCTTGCCTATTCATGGCGATGGTAGCAGCAGCCATGGTTGCTGCACCTAAACAGAAAATGATTGACATTTCTGTACAACCTAACGAAGCATCTATCTTTATCAACAACCAATTTATCGGCTATGGTTCTGGTAGTTTTGTTCGCCCCAAGAAAGGTAATATGGCTGTTATTCGAGTAGAATGTAATGGTTATAAGACTATCAATGCCAAATTCTATGGAGATGACAAGCGTAGTGCAATCTCGTATAGTTTACAACAAGATGGCTATTACCGCATGAGTGCGTATTCAGGTATCGTAAATAAATTCTTTACGATTGATATTGATTCCTTATATTATACTATCTCTGAAGATAATAAAGTAGATGTAAAAGAAGCATGGAAATTACTACATCAAATACTTCTAAATTATTTTGATGAGATTGCTACTACAGATATTCATGGTGGATATCTCCAAACACCTTGGGCATATAAGACCTTTCAAATGTCAGAAATGCAAATGCGCAACCGTGTAACTATTCGTGACATATCCACTCCTGAGCGTGTTGCTTTTCAGATTAAAATATCTTCAGAAGTTGCCGCAGCTGCAGCCGCCATGCATGGAGAGTTCGAAGAAGTAGATAGAATTGCTAAAGAATACGAACCATTAATCGAGGAACTACAAACTCGTATTGGCAAGGTTCGTAGTTTATAACCAATATTTATTAACTCATTAAACATTTATCAACATGAAGAAAATGTATTTAGTTGTTGCAATTGCGATAGCATTTGCAGCAAATGTGTCAGCTCAAAGCTACACAGAAACCTTTGACTCAAATTCTTTGGAGTGGACAGAGCGTGCCTACAAAAATGATCAAGGTAACGCCATCATTGCGAATGGAGTCATGACAGTATCATCGAAAACAAAAGTAGATATTGCTGCCCTAATGAGTTCTGGCGCAGTTAACACCTACAGTACTGCTTTTGAGACACACTGCTATGCTCCACTTGATGTACAAAAACCATTTACCATCACAAGCCAAGTTACCGTTAAAAATGGTGAAGAAGTGGGTGTTTTGTTCAACTTCAAGGATTTTGGTAATTATTATGCATTTGTGATGACAGATGACTATGTAAAATTCTTGCGTTTTGAAAATAACAACATGGTAGGTTCTATCAGCCAAGGTATTCGCTGGAAAAAGAAACTTAATAAGAAAATTGCTCAAACATGGGTAATCAAGAGCAATGGATCTACATTGGAGTTTGTTGTAAACGATGAACCTATTATGAGTGTTCGTTATATGCCATTGGAGTACACTGGCTTTGGTTATTATACCGTAGGTACTTGCCAATTAGCGGTTGATGAGGTTACATTCAAACAAGGATTGTAATCATTGATTCATAATAAAATCAACGACCGCTGTAATGGCGGTCGTTGTCTGTAAAATATAGTTTAACAATTACGATAGGTTGCTTGAAACCTTTTTAACTCACTATCTTGCTCTAACAACAAAGGAACATCTAAATAGTTCAACAAAATAGGTGCTATTGCCAATTTTCCATATTTAGCAGCTTTATTATCCATATCTTTATAATATGTTTTCATCAAAAGATTCAATTTCTCTGAAGGTTTTGAAATATCTTCAATCTTTCTATTCTTAATAACAGTATGTTCGGTAATATCAATCTGTAATCGCTTTTTTACTACGGGTTTATAACGATACCCTTCTGCTTCTGCCCATTTCTCCAAACAAACTAATTGTTTCAAGAACCATGCTTCCATTTCTTGAACCATAAAAAATACATATTGTTTGTTTTTATCTGGTATAATTATTGATTTCTCTGGATTTACTTTATTGATGAATTCATCAAACCACGAAGATGACTTAGCTGGAGGTAAATCTGAATCCATGAATAATGCAGACTGGGATTGTTGATCTTGTAACGATTTTTCTACAAAGAACTTAGCCGCACTATGCTTTCCATCTCCCATTAAAATAGTTAGAGAAATATCATCTCTGCATAATACTTTTTCAAAGAAAGTATATAGGGACTCTCGCAACACCTCAGCATTATTCACAAGTCCTAATTCTGCCTTCTCGGGACGCTTCCCTTCTACTACCAAATTCAAATTTACCATCTCTTTCCTCCTAATAATCCCATTAACCACATTTGTCCAGGCAAATAATTCTCTTCAGATTCAGGAACCTTAATTTTAGATGCGCCATATACAATAGTTGCGTTTTCTTCATTTTTCTCAAAGATAAGAATATTGTTCAATTTAAATTGATTCAACAAGTTAGGGGAATGAGTTGCAACTATCACTTGCGTATTATTTTGCGCTGCAAATTGTATCATCTTAGCAACAGACAATATCATGTCAGGATGGAGACCTCTTTCAGGTTCATCTATTGCAACCAACGAACCTCTTTGTGGATTGTAAAAAATACTTGCTAATGTGAGAAAGCGTAAAGTACCATCAGAGATGTGAGTTACATCTATTGCCTTACTCAAATTGTTTTCTTTTAACGACAACAAAGAATGTCCATACAAGTTATTGATTTCTATACTTCTAAAGTGTGGATTAACTTTTCGAAAAGCTTCTTCTAATCGATCAAAATGAAAAGTTTGATTTAACTTTAATAGATTCAATATCTGCGTTAAATTTGCTCCGTTTTTTCGTAAACGGGTATCCGTAGAGAATTCGGCTGTAGAGCGCATTTTACTTCCTTCTTCTACATTAAAACTATTATATACAGCGATAGATTCTACTGCTTTACGCAATGTGCAAATAGGCAGATAGTGAATAGGATCACTAATTTGTCTCAAAATAAGCTCTTTTCCAGATATATCACTATCTGTATAATCTTGTAATTCTATTGTTGAATTCTTCGTGCGTGTCGTAATTTTACCATTACCATTACTAAAATCTAAATACACAAAATCAGTATCTGTATTTTTCTTATTACAACTATACATTTTTTCGCTCAAAGTGTAACTCGTAGCTGATTTACGAATTGTAATACGATAATACACATCTGATTTGAAATCGACTATAGGATTTAATTCATTTAGTTTGTTACAATCAAAAATATAAGTTACTTGAGCATACGGTGCGACTCTTTCTCCATTATGATTAATAATTTGGTCATAGCCTCCCCATTGTTCTTGAAGAAGTTTAACAAGACCATCTCCTACTACGCCTTCTGTTATCAAACGAAGTGCGTTAATGAAAGAAGTTTTTCCACTACCATTTATACCAAGCAAAAGGTTTACTCCCTTCTGCAGCTTTATTTCTTGTTTTCCTTTAAAAGAAAAGAAATCACATAGTATTACCGATTTTAGCATAAAATTTATTTTTTATTTTCGCTGCAAAGATAGCGTTTTTTTTTGAAATATGCAAATTATCTTTTTGTTTTCAAACAAAATGGGTGGATTTCGTTGATTAATCCACCCATTTCTACTATGTTTACTCCGTCCTCAGTGCTTCGACTGGGTTGGAGGTGGCGGTGCGGAGGCTGGCGAGGGTAACCACCAGAGCCGTGATAAAGAGCACAGCCAACAACGCTACCATAAACACCCACACGGCTATCGGTGCACGGTACGCAAAAGTGCTATAGTAATAGTCCGTAATAAAGTAACTGATTGGCGCAGCGATGAGGAAACAAATGCCCACAATAATCATAAACTTGCGGTTGAACATCACCAAGATCTCACGCACTGTGGCACCGTTTACACGGCGGATACCAATTTCCTTGCGGCGATATTGCGTTTCGAAAATCACTAATCCCAACACACCCATCAGCGAAATAATAATCGCCAACATCGTGAACAGCGAGATCGTTGTGGTCAGTTGTTGCTCTTTTTGGTAATTCTCGCCCAGTTCCTCGTCGAAGAAGTTGATTTTCACTTTCTCGCTGCCGTAGTCAGGCAAAATCTTATCGGTGGTAGCACGGATGGCATCAAACACCGCCTTTATATCTGCATTCTCAATGGTGCGCAGCGTGAGGTGTGGCGTAGGGAAATACTTAGTAAGCACCTCCGAATCGTAAATGTAGAAGGCAAACGCGTCGCTCTCCTCGTGTAGCGGTTTGAAGTGGAAGTCGCGGCAGAAACCCGTCGCAGGGAAGGGCTTACCATTCCACTCTATCACTTCCTCCAGATTGAGGTTGTATTTGTTCTTGGCATACTCATTGAGGATGATTGCTCCGTCGCCTTTTTCATCCGAAGGCAAGAAATCGCGCCCTTCAAACACCTCTATGCCCATCACTTGCAGAAAGTTCCACGACACAGGCATGACGGTTAGCATCATCTGTTCGCCATGATGCCAGCGTCCCCATGTCATGTGCATTTCTGCCACCATTCGATCTTGTGACCATGCAACCTCCTTGATATTTGGGTTATTGAGCAACTCGCTACTAAACGCATCGCGCTCGTCCATACTGCTCACTGGAATGTTCGCCGTCAGCAGGCACTCCTTGTTGAAGCCCATGTCATAGTTCATCATGTAGCTGTGTTGTTTCTTCAGGAAGATAGCGCAGATGATGAACGCAATCGAAATCACGAACTGCAAACCAATCAGTGCATAGCGCAGCGACTTGCCTTTTTGCGACATACCAAACGAACCCTTAATCGCCAGTGCTGGTGGGAAAGAGGTGGCGTACATGGCAGGATACAGACCCGCCATGAGCGTCATCACCAAAGCAATGCCCACGGTGAGCACCGCAACAACCATATTTTTACTTAACGCCAAGTCGCAAGAGATGAAGTGCGCCCACTCCGACGAACGGAACAATAGCACCACAACTACCGCCAATACCAATGCTATTGCCACCAGCACAGCCGATTCTGCCAAGAAACGCCCTACTAATGCTGCACGCGAACTGCCCAAAATCTTGCGTGTGTTCACACTACGAATACGCATAGGCACTTGCGCAAAGAAGAAGTTCACGAAGTTGATGAGCGTAATAATCACTATCAACGCAGCCACAATCATCAGCGTCATGGTGCTGGTCTTGTTGCCTGTTTCCTGTCCTACGCTCCACTCCAGCGTGTCGTCATAGTACAGATCCCGAATCGGCATCAAGGTGCAATGAATGTTGTCGAGAAGTGTCTCTAACTTGTCCAATTGCTTGTAGAACGATGGATCACTATGCTGCATGCCACGATAGCGTTTCAGTTCTTGCGCCATTATCTCCGCATACTTTTTCGAAATTACCTCCTCGCAGAGTGCTTTGTCATCTGTCGAACGGAGTTTGACATAGTAGTTGTATGACCAGTTGCTGGTGGAGGTCAAATCTTGCGTCTCCAGTTGATTGCAACGAATCACCTCTATATTCTTTAGGTCGCTGGCTACAGGCAGATCTTTGTATATTGCGCGCACCACAAAGTAGTTTGTTCTGCCCCAACTCTCCAGTTGTAGGACACTATCCACTGCCACACCTAATCGCTCGGCAGCCGTTTCGCTAATAGCTACATAGCCTCCTTCTCCGATGCCCTCAAACGACCCCATAGCAGGTTGAATACCAAAGGTATTTAGTGCGCCAGAGGTCATTTGAGCAAAGGTTACACTATGCGTTTTCGCTGCTGTGCCTTCGCCCACGATGACATTTACTTTGTTTACATCATCCAATGCGGCAACGCCGTATGTTTCTACATAGGGGTTATCTGCTAATCCCATTTCTGCCACTGGACGGGCGAGGAACGACTGTTGTTTTAGTCCGCTACCTCCGAGTGAAGGCAATGTCATCAGATACACGCGCTCGGAGTCGGGGATAGCGCGGTTATAAGTCAGGTCGTAATGCACCTGCACGAGAATGATATACAGTGCAGCAAACGCCGCCGTCATTCCCAGAATATTTAATAACTTTGAAAATTTCATGTGTATTCAGTTCTACAATTCGTTCTTGACATCTTTCACGATTTCACCATCGAAGAGATTGATGATGCGTTGCGCCGCAGAGGCATCGCGTTGCGAGTGGGTCACCATCACCACGGTGGTGCCTTCTGCATTGAGTTGGCAGAGCAGATCCATTACCTCTTTACCATTGCGCGAATCGAGGTTACCTGTGGGCTCATCGGCAAGGATCAGTTGAGGGTTCGCCACTACGGCACGCGCGATGGCTACACGCTGTTGCTGTCCACCCGATAACTGCTGTGGATAGTGCTGCGCACGGTGACTGATATTCATGCGTTTGAGTATCTCTGTCACACGGCGTTTGCGCTCCGATGCCGAGATATTGAGGTACTTCAATGGCAGTTCGACATTCTCATAGACATTCAGCTCGTCGATGAGGTTGAAGGACTGGAACACAAAGCCGATGTTTCCTTTGCGATAGTTGGTGCGTTCGCGCTCATGCAGATTGGCTACTTCGGTGCCGAGTAGGTTGTAACTACCACCGCTTGGGTTGTCGAGCAAACCCAGGATATTGAGCAGCGTGGACTTACCACAACCCGAAGGTCCCATGATGGCTACGAACTCGCCTTTGTTGATAGTGAATGACACATTGTTGAGTGCTGTAGTTTCGATTTCTTCTGTACGAAACACTTTGCTGAGATTAGTTACTTGGATCATAATTGTATTGTTTTTATAGTTTATATTATTTCGATTTTAACGCCTCCACGGGATTGGTGTTCATTAGGCGGATAGCTTGCCAAGATATTGCCATCACAGCGAGGAGCATGACCGCAATGGCGGTGATGATATAGTACCACGCAGCATTGACAATGCGGTAGTCATAAGTCTCCAGCCATCGTTGCGCAATGAGCCATGCACAAGGCACTGCAATCACGGCTGCGATGAGGATAGAAGAGAGGAATGTGCGCACGGTGCGGAAATAGATAGTGCTATTATCACAACCCATCACCTTGTGAATAGCCGTGTTGCGTGTGTGCTGCTTGGCGTAGTAGGTACTCATAGCCAGCATAGCCAACGAAGACAGCAACAAGGTCAGCAGCGTAAAGAGCATGATGAGTTTGGCGTTGTTGTTCTGCTTGTCGTACATGTGGCTGACAAGATAGTTGTAGGTATTGACCGATATTTCCTCATCGCTATCGTGTTGGCGGTAGAACTCGGCTATTTGCTTTACGGCTTCGTTCTCATCGCCCGACACTTGCACAATAAGTTGGCGCAATATGCGGAAATCGGCAGGGTCGTCCATGTTCATTATCCAAGGAACAACAGGCCAATCGGATGAGGGAGCAAAGCCCGGCATACCTTTTTGGAAATCCTTGATGATGCCACAGATAGGGATACCATAGCCATTATCTTGGTGGAGCATGGTACAATCATAGTCCACGCCAAGAGGAGTAATCAACGATTCGGGTAGCCATGCGGCAGGTTCGATAGGATCAGCATTCTGGCGAATGACCTCAAAGCCCAGAATGTCAAATGCAGTTTGGTCGCCATAGTACATGTCGAGTTTGAACTCCTGCCCGCCAAACATAAGACCTATACCCGTTGTACCAAAGGTAAATGGTTCGAATTGTACCCACCCCACCTTCTCCACGCAGGCGAGTTGCTTGAGTTCGTCCACCAGATAATCTGCGGGGGCGTTGGCACCACTAATGCGGATGCGGTTTTGGCGTTCGTACCCTTGAGGCTTACTTTGCATGTGATGGAGTTGCACAAACATAACCACAGCCAC
This sequence comes from uncultured Bacteroidales bacterium, assembly GCA_937901225.1. Classification (GTDB taxonomy): domain Bacteria; phylum Bacteroidota; class Bacteroidia; order Bacteroidales; family Paludibacteraceae; genus Colicola. Next base: position 9,565 of record CALCGX010000070.1, read on the forward strand.
TGCAAGCGTGATGATAGCCACAATATTTTGCACAATAATCAGTATGCGTCCGAGTACCATACGATTATCTTTCTCGAACGAACCACGCACCACATCAATGGGTTGGTACTTCAGCACCATGAGTGCAGGAATGACACCTGAGAGAATAGAAAGTAGCAACACTAAGACCATCATCATGAGTATCACGCCCGAAGTGATATGCTCGAATGGCGCAACGGTTTGTCCGATGAGTTCGCTGAAAGAAGGGGCTACGAAGTGCACCAAGAGGAGTGCCAAACCGAAAGATACCGCCGTAAGTGAGAACGATTCGAGGATATATTTCAGTACGATTTGCCAGCGTTGTGCACCCACCAAACGGCGAGTAGCCATCTCGCGTGCACGGAAACCAATCTGCGCTACTGTCAGCGAGATATAGTTGAGTACTGCGAAGATAAGGAGCAATAACCCTGCTGCGAAAAAGAGCGAAAAGAAATCATGATTGACCAGATTAATGAATGGCAACGGAGCCGAGAGGTCGGAGTATTGGACATCCTCAAAAGGAATGAGATAGAAATCGTGGAAGACACCATATTTGTAGATATAGTCCTGCTCTCTAACAATCTTCTCCATCTCCTTTGAAAGGGCAGCGACATCCGCATTGGGTACAAGTTGAAAGAATGTAGCTACTGCACCTGAGCCATTTTGAATGACTTGGTCAGTGAGTTGCTGGAGTTGGTCAATGCGGTAGATGATTTTAGGCGAGCGAATGACGCTATTCGTTAGGTCACGAAACACGCCCGTGACGGTGAGTGTGGCAGCGTTGCCATTGATAGAAATCTCTATGGTCTTGCCAAGGGGGGGCTCGTTGGGTGAGAAGATACGGGCAAACGACTCACTAATAACCACCGATTGTGTCGTGGCAAGAACAGACTCGTGCGTGCCTTCAAGCAATGGGTAAGGCAGTATTTGGAAGAAATTCTCATCCACCACTAATGCATCTGCACGGTCGTCATTGCTGGTAGAAGAGTGTCCTGTGGTAGTCGTATAGCGCATGCTCATTTCGATGCCACCGAAGATCTCTGTATCGAACATACGGCAGATGGACTGCACTTCGGAGAAGCGTCCATCGAGTTGCTCTTTGATAGTGCCGCAACCGATAAACAAACGTTCGGAGCGACTGACATAGACATTGCGCCCTTTGACTTCGTTGTCGCGCGTGAGTTGCGAGGTCACAAAAGTGGCGATGAAGATGACAAACGCCAACGCAATAGCCATACCTACCACCTCAATAAAGGTGTAGAGTTTGTTTTGCTTGAGGAAATTAAGAAAGGATTTCATATTGTTGTTGTTTTCTATTTACTTGTTATTGGGTGTATATCTAGCAGCTCGCTTGCGCGTTCTTAATGATATATAAGCAAAGTGCGTGCCAAAATATGTAATCTGCTGATTACTTGGCAATTGTGATTTTTACCATTTACGAGAGTGTAAAGAAACTTTACAATTGAGTGTAAAGGGATTTGACAGAAAAGTGTAATTATGATTTGCTTAATTCAAAAAAATATAGTAATTTTGCTCCGAGAAATGAACCTTTTTCTAATTCGTGTGTATGCATTAGTGAAAAGCAAATGAAAATGATTACATTTTGGCGACCATATAAAAGTATTTCTGATGAGGAATTGATGCGACTGGTGCAATGCCGAGAGGAAAAGGCATTTGATGAATTGTGGCAACGCTATATGCCTGCTATGCAAAACTTTTTCTTCCGTCGCACAGGTGGCAATGCCTATATGACAGAAGACCTGACGCAAGACCTATTCATGCAGCTTTGGAACGCCAGTACACAATACCAAACAACTCAAAAGTTTCGTCCATGGCTCTTTACTATTGCATTCAATCTGCTCCGCAACACCTATCGCGATATTGATTATCAAGCACTTTATGCAGAAGATGTGATAGCAACAACGGAAGAAGCGCAAGAAGACGACACCGCATTACAAATAGACAACGAGCGACTATTTGAGGTACTAACCAAAGAATTGAATCAGTTCTCCGTTCCAGAACAACTGCTATTTGACCTCCGCTTTACGGATGAGTTGTCCATAAAAGAGATTGCAGCGATTATCCATATTCCCGAAGGGACAGTGAAATCGCGCCTACATACACTAATCCTCAAACTACGAAAAAAATTAGAAGACTATGCGTAATTTTGAATCACAATTATCTGCGTTCGGCAAACACCGATACGCACAGACAACCAAGCATTTACGCTCTGCAGTCAATCCACGCAGACGCGATCGCTCATTACTTTGGGTCACTACGCCTGCCGCCGCTGTTGCAGGTATTATTATCGGATTGGGCATACAAGTAAACACGAATTTCAAAGAGCAAGTAACGGCACACTTTGAAGACAACAAAACCAAAACAGTCAAACAAGTTGTGGAACTGCCAGAGTTCTGTTACACGGACTTTGAATCAGCCATTGAACTGCCTGAATTTGAAATAGTTATTAACCAATTAAATACAGAGTTATGAAAAAGTTAGCATTAATCTTGATGGCAGCTGCCGTATGTGTAGCATGCAACAAAACAGCAGAGAAGCAACAAACCACGCCTGCAGAGGAAGTCGTTGTGGTGGAAGAGGCGGTAGCGGAAGTTCCAGAAGCAGTTGAGGAAGAGATTGCGCCCGAAGATATACCTCAACGCGTGCAAATGCCTGAATTTCCAGGTGGTATGGATGAGTTGATGAAATATCTAAGTGATAACATTCAATATCCTTCCAAAGCAAAAGAAAACAAATGGGAGGGTACCGTTCTTTGTGAATTGGTTGTAGAGAAAGACGGCTCTATCAACGAAGCAAAGGTATTAAAGAGTAGTGGTTATCAGTTATTAGATATAGAAGCACTGCGTGTGGTATTAAATATGCCTAAATGGACTGCGGGCAAGCAAGACGGTGATTCTGTCCGCGTACAATTCGCTTTGCCAATTTCGTTTAAGTTGCAATAAGAAACCTCTTATCAAGATGTCAATTTGATAAAGTAGGACTTGTTTTTCTTCACGAGAGGGTGTGTCATTTCGACGCACTCTCTTTTGTTATAATTTTCCCTGCTTGCACCACACAATAACCAGACCATAACCGTACAATAACCACACTATTCGTTACCCTAATAAGTCATGCTTGTGGCACAAAATTTGCCGAAATATAAACAGCGAAAAATGCAGTAATCTTGCTTCAAAAAATGAACAATTTCCTTTGAGTGTGTATGTACAACAAAGAAAATGCACAAAAAACGCTACAAATAGATATTTTTTTACCAAATCATTTGTACATATCAAAAAAAAACACTACTTTTGCACAAATTCTTGAATGTATGAATTTTTGCAATTATGATGAATACGAAAATAATTAAACTAATAGCTGATTATTTACAAGAGTGTTTACAGCGGCAGATACATGTAGGTAAATTACCTGCAAAACTCACAATGCGTTTACCGATGGTTATTACAGGTGCATTTGATTTGTTGATGGTAGAATTATTTGCTAAACAGGTGGTATTTGCTATTGATCACACAGAAACCTACTCGCCTGCACAATTAAAAAAGGTTGCAAATATTGTAAATGAACATTTAGGTATGAACTGTGTTTTTGTATTTAATCAGATCACTGGTTACAATCAAACACGCATGGTTAAACAGGGTATTAATTTCATTGTGATAGACAAAATGATGTATATGCCAGAATTGCTAATAGATATGCGCCCTATACGTATTGCTTACGATCAAGATAGCAAAATGCCTGCCACAGCTCAACTCATTGTGCTATATCATCTAGAGTGTTCTGCTATTATAGAAATGCCGATTGCCGAAATTGCAGAACGCATGCATGTTTCGTATGCTACATGCAATAAGGCATTAACTTGGCTGCGCGGGCATAACTTAGCGATTGAAACCAAAGTTGGGAAGTGCAAACTCATATCCTTAGAAACTGATAAATGGGGATTGTGGAACAATGCATCAAAGTATATGTATAGCCCTATAGAACGCGTTCTATATACGGATAAAACATTGGATATCCGAAGCGGGTATAATGCTTTGGCAACCTATTCTCATCTGATGCGTACAGACGAGCAAGTATTTGCTTGGGGAGATGCCGTTCCAGACTCTTTCTCGAAAGAAGAAAACGATGTCATAGTGGAAATTTGGCGTTATCATCCTCAAACACTCAGCAATACAGGAGTAGTTGACCCGCTATCTTTATACCTTATATTGAAAGATGATGACGATGAACGAGTAAGTATGGAGTTAGATTATATGTTGCATCAAGTATTGGATTGATATGAACGGATTAGAAAAATTCAAAGAATATTTTGCAGATTATTCTGCTAATTACGTAGTTATTGGTGGTACCGCTTGTGGATTATATGCAGATCTCTATGCACAAACACCTCGCGTAACTCACGATATAGATACGGTGCTAGTCGTGGAAGCATTGACATCAGATTTTGGCAAAAAGTTTTGGCAGTTTGTTAAAGATGCTGGATATAGTTGCAAGGAAACTAGCCAAGGCGAACACGAGCATTATCGTTTTCGTTTTCCTGCTTCCGCTGATTTTCCAGAACAAGTAGAACTATTCTCACGAGATATCGGTATTCTTGCCGCTCCCGAAAATACCCGCTTAACTCCTATTCCAATGGATGATGACCTATCCAGTCTATCTGCTATCTTGATGAACGAAGCATACTACAATTATACTATCACACATAGCGAAGTGATTGACGGGGTGCACGTGGCGCAACGTGATAGTCTTATTTGCCTTAAATGTCGTGCGTATATTGACCTTGCCAATCGTCGCATAATGGGGGAAGCGATAGATAGCCGAAAAATCAACAAGCACAAACGCGATGTCTTCCGTTTGGTAGCCATGTTAGAACCAGTTGCACATTACGCTGTTCCTGTTGACCTGCTACGTGATATACGTACATTCGCAAACATGGTTCAAACAGATATGCCTAATATAGATATGCTTAAGGCCATTGGTATTCACGGAACCTCGGCAGATGAGGTACTACAACAATTACTTAATGCTTTTTTCGAAGAATAATGCCTTGTCTCTACACATATCCCTATGCTAAGTCAGTAGTCGTATGCGGTGATATTCATGGCGATTTTATTCCGCTTGTCTATAAAATGTGCGTGCAATATGATATGCATGACACCTTAGTTATTGTGGCAGGAGATTGTGGGTTTGGATTTGAGAAACCTGCCCATTATGAGCAAGTTTTTCGACGAATTGAGAAGCGATTAGTAAAGAATAATTGCTGGATAGCAATGCTACGTGGCAATCATGACGATCCATCCTATTTTTTTGAAAAAAAGATAAATCACCAACGATTTTGCACTATACCTGATTATGCTATAGTAGAAGCTTGCGGACATCACATTCTTTGTGTCGGAGGAGCTATCAGTATCGACCGCAGTTTTCGTATAGAAAAAATGCGTCGTCATCCAGATAAACACTACTATTGGTCTAATGAGGCTGTGCGCTATGATAGCACTATAGTAGATGAAATTTTGCAAAGCGGTATTCAAGTTGATATTGTTGTCACGCATACAGCTCCTTCATTCTGTGAGTTCCTATCAAAGGCGGGCTTAAGTGAATGGGCGGTGCGTGATTCTGACTTGCTGCAAGATTGTGAAAACGAGCGTCAACAGATGGATAATCTTTTGCTACATCTTCGTCGTAACAATCATCCATTAGCACATTGGTACTATGGGCATTTTCATCACTCTTGGCATTCTGAAATAGATGGAATCCTTTACAAAATGTTGGACATTATGGAAATGATTGAAGTAGATTAATTAATGCCACGCGAGGGTACATGGACACCCTCGCGTGGTATTAAATTCTCTATTTAGAACCTAGTGAACTTGTTCGGCAAACAACTTGTTCCATTTTGGAACTAGTTATCTCAGAACTTCAATTTCTCGCTATTGCCAAATTTCTCGTAGCCTGAGATAATGACACGGTCGCCTGGGTGGAGACCTTCGATGACTTCGTAGTACTGCGGATTTTGGCGACTGAGGCGAATATCTCGGCGAGTAGCCCCTTTACCATCCGCATCCATCACATAGATCCATCGTCCGCCTGTGGTCTGGAAGAATGCGCCACGAGGGATAAGCAAGGCTTGTTCTGACTCACCCAATTGCAAGTTCAGATAATATGTCTGACCGCTGCGGATATTGTCGGGCTGTGCGCCCACGAACTTCAAGTCGGCACGGAACTTACCATTGCGCACCTCTGGATAGACCTTGCGCACCACCGCACGGAACTGTTCATCACGGCGCTCGAAAGTCGCCTCTAAGCCTGCCGCCACGCGGTCGATATAATGTTCGTCGAGTTGCGCCTCGATCTTGTAGTTGCCAAGGTCATTGATTTGTCCAATCTTGGTGCCTTGGGCAATGGATTGTCCGAGTGTGGCTTCCAGCAGTCCAAGTTCGCCATCAATAGGCGCTTTGATAGTGAGGTTGTCTTTGCGGCGGCGAATCATCTGCATATTGAGGCGCATATTGGCAAGGCTCTCTTGCATCTGGCTGACTTGCACACTGCGGTAGAGACTATCTTGCTCAGCACGGTGATTGACCAGTTGCAGGCGTTGTTGTGCCAAACGGTGGTCCTCCTCCGCACGGAGGTATTCCTCACGAGCAATGAGTTGGTCGGCATACAGTGCACGCTGCGCCTCGGCGGTGCGGCGGGTGCGTTCCACCTCCATTGCCAGTTGCAAACGCTCTTGTTCCAGACTGAGTTTCTGCTGCTCCATAGAGATGAGGGTGTTGCGCAGAAGGTTCTCTTTCTCAGCGAGTTCGGCTTCGGAGTTGAGGATTTGCAGGTCGAGGTTGTCGTTGCTGAGCACCAGTATGCGGTCGCCTGCCTTGACATGCGCACCCTCTTCCACGATAATCTCTTGCACGACACCGCCTTCGAGTGGCGAGAGTTGGATAGTGGTCATGGGTTGCACTTGTCCGTTGAGACGGATGTAGTCGTTGAACTCGCCTTCGGTAACGGTGGCAATGGTGAGCGTGTCGGGGTCGATACGCATAGCACCATTGCTGCTACGCGCAAGGAGAACAATGAGCAGTACAGCCACTGCTGAGCCCAACCAATAGGGCAATGCTTTGAGGGTAAAGGCACGGGCAATGCCTTTTTTCTTTTCGATGATTTTATCCATGATGTTTATTTAGATGTTAGACCGTTTTACTATTAGATCGCGATGCTGTTGGATGTTAGACTTCGCCTTTCATCGCGCAGCGCGTTCTTATATTCTTATTGGCAAAGTGCGTGCCAAAACATGTAAATTGCTGATAGTGAATACAATGCTATTTTGGCACCTCGTGCATATGTAAAGAAACTTTACAATTGAGTGTAAAGGGATTTGACAAAATTAGTTTGGTTATTGTGTAAACTCTACTTTACATTTTTTACTTTTTATGGGTCAAGTTCTGCTCAGCTTTGGTATGTAAGATATTTGTTGTACCTTTGCCTGCGGTTAAAATTATTATTGTTATGAAGAAACTTATATTTCCAAATACTTGTATAAATATTAGGCATCGTGCAATTGAAGATTCCAACATTGAAGAAGTCTATATTTCGAGATTTGTTAAGAATATAGAACCAGGAGCTTTTTTAACTTCTACAATTGATAAATTTATTATAGAACCTGAAAATCAGTATTATGAAATACCTGCCAATAGTAATTGTATTGTAAGGAAACGCCTTGCACGGCTAGTAGTTACGGGCAGAAACTTTCTTATTCCATCAAGCGTAAAGCAATTAGGCTCTCTTTCTATTGTTATAAATAGGAACTCTATTTCTAAAGTACTCAGAATTCCAGAGGGAGTAGAAAGATTATGTCCTTTATGTATTAGTGTAAATTGTTATTCTAACTTAGAATTGCATTTACCCTCAACGATAAAACGGATAGACTATCAAGAGTGGACAGATGAATGTAATAGTATCAAAAAAATAGTTGTCCCAAAAGGACATAAAAAAAGGTTTTCTATGATGAAACACTTAAAAGAATTGAAGCATATTATAGTTGAAGTGGGAGAATAACTTTGGATCTATAACTTAATTTGCTCATGTCAAAATAAATCACTATCTTTGCACCAAATTTATTTACCCTATGTACGACAATTATCCTCAATCCTTTTTAGACTTGCTTAAAAGTGAGCATGATTACATCGGTCAAGGCAATCCAAATGCCAAGATACTTATTATTGGTAAAGAATGCTCTGAATCTGAAAAAGAGATGACAGATAACAATTTTAATGATTGGAAGAAAAATTGTGCAGAAGATACAACTATAGACACAATACCCAATGGTATTACCTTAAATCCTTTAAATCCGTTCAATTTCTTACGCTATCAAGTAAGAGGAAATAATAGTCCTACATGGGATGGTTATCAAACTATGATAAATATGTTTCTGCCTGAAGAACAAAAAGTGAAAAAAGGAGAAGCATATAACTTTTGGCGATATTGTTTCATAACCGAATTAAGTGCCTATAATTTAGATAAAAGTTACAATAAACGCTTTGACGAGACCGCGAATTCAATAGAACAACGAATTTCTGAACAAGGCATCTTAAGGCATGATTTCTTCCAACAATTTCCTATTATTATCTTTGCCATTCATAGGTATCATGACTATTATCTGTCAAAAGATGGGCATAAAATAACCGATTTTATGGGAATTAGAAAAGGAACACAAGAGGATTTTTACTATACATACGATGGCATGTTGATACCTGATAAGGTGTACGCTTCATACGAAGATAAGAGTTCGATTCTTAGGTATAATAGCAATAGTTTATCTAATCCCAATGGTATGAAGAAAGGTGAATTTATAAATGTTCATCATAGTAGCAATGGTAAACATATAATATTGCACACCAACCATTCTTTGCGTAATGGATCTACTCTTCATTCGAACGCATATTATACAACAATATATGAGTTATGTAGAGATTTTATAAGATAACTGATATATTATTCTAATAAACCTAATAGTCACAAAAGTTCCATAGATCTCCTATGGTGCTCCCGAAACGCGCAGGGGAATTTACACTCCCAATACAATAGAAGGGGAGATGTTAAGTTTTTGGCTTATTGTTCGAGCGAGCGAGAGGCTGGGCTCTACTTTACCGTGCATGATTTCACTCAAACGAGGGGCACTGATACCAAGCATTGCTGCCACTTTGGTTTGAGTCAATCCCATTTCAAACATGCGCAGTTTGATAGTAGCAACTAATGTAGGTTTACCTATCGGATAATGTATATCCTCGTAATCCGCCACAAGGTTAGAGATAAGCGCCAATTCGATATTTTCTGGGCTATCCTCTGGAATATTATCTCCCCATGTCAACGGAAGCAATTCTTCTATACGAGCAAGCATTGCTTCGTATTCTTTTTGTGTCTTGATAGCTGTCATATCGTTATAAATTTGAAATATCTGTTATTTTGTCGTATTCGGCATGCGTGCCAACAAAGCGAATATATACTAATTGAGGGGTAAATTTGATGACTACCACCAGTCGAAAATCATTGCCTTTGATATTAAATACATAATGTTGATTTCCTACATAGTCCACGGAATTAAAAGTTTGGCGGATGTCTGTCAAGTTATTCCATTGTGCATCTTCTGTCTTGGCGTACCAATCCTCTAAAGCATCTTTAGCTTGCGGATGTGTTGTATAGTATTCAACCAATGCCTGTTTCTTAATGACCCTCATAGTCCTATTCGTTCAATTACTCTGCAAAGATAATGCCATTTTTCCAAATAACAAAATATTTTTACGAAAAAGTGTAATTTTTTGCTTGTTTTTTACATTTTATAGGCAAAAACACATCATTTTCGGCTCATTTCGTTACTTTAGAGTTGTTCAAGATAAGGGGTGCCGTTGTAGTAGCGGACTACGCAGGATTTGATGAAGTACTTCAGCTGGGCGTTGAGGTGCTCGGCTTGGGCATTGAGGTGATTGTCAGATGAGGTCTTGAGTTCGAGGGGAGAGATGAGCCCTTGCTCGAACTTCTTGCTGTTGATGGCGTATGCCTCCTTTTGCGCTTTGGCTCGGCGGTCGGCTTGCTTGAGGGCTGCCATTGCACCATCACGGTCTTGCACAGCACGCGCCATCTCTGCCTCTACCTCGCGCAGCGTTTGGCGATACTCGGCTTCGGCACGGCGGTAGGCGTTTTTCTTGCGCACGATATTCGACTGGCGCGATAAGCCATCGTAGATAGGGATAGACAAAGACAACTGCACATACTCGCCGCTGTTGTTGATGAACTGACTGGCAAAAGGCATGGCTACATAGTCTTGGGTACGGGGATAGGTGTAGTAGCCCGTTGACCAACCGCCTGAGAGGGAGAGAGATGGAGCCAATCGCCAACGCGCCGTACTGAGGTCGAGTTGGGCGTTAGCCATGCGATAGGCAGCCAGTTCGACGGATGGGTGGTGAAGAGCTTCGCTGTTAGATACTAGACCGCCTGCGGCTGTTAGACCACTCGCCTGGCTTGTTGTTAGCTTCTCGGTACTCTGGAGGTCTATGAGCAATTCGTGGTCTTCCTCCCACAGCATGAGGTCCTGAAGGGTCATGCGGGCGTCGTTGAGTTGGTTGGTCATGGTGATGTATTGATACTCGCGCTCGGCAAGGTCGGCTTCGAGTTGGATGACATCGGCATGGCTTTTCTGCCCCAATTGTTCTTGGCGTTGTGCCAATTGCAGGTTGCTGTTGGCGGTAGCGACTTGGACTTGCAAGGCTTCGGTCATCTGAGTGAAATAGAGGACATTGCAGTATGCTTCCATGACTGCGAGGCATATTTGGTCACGGAGTTGTTGCTCCTCTGCGATGCCCATCTTGATGGCTGTCTTGGTGATTTTGAGGTTATTGACAGCCGAAAAACCGTTGAACAGCGTGATAGCACCCGATAGGGAGTAGCCGTTGTTGAACGAGGTAGTGGAGATATAGTTGTTGGTTTCGGGGTCAATTCCGCGTCCGAAGTTCAGCGAGGCGTATGTGCCGCCTTGGATAGTAGGGGTGAAAGCACGGAGGATGGCTTCGCGGCGTGCGATGCGGGCATCGTCGTTGTTAGCGCGTTGGATTTCCATTTTCGCAGAATGGGCGATGGCATACTCCATGCAGTCGCGGAGGGAAAGGGAGGTGGCTGCGCTATGGGCGGCGCAGAGACAGAAGAGGAGAAGGATAGTATATTGCTTTAACATATTAATTGATTTTGTTCTGCAATATACTATTCAAAGGGCGTGCCAAAATATGAAAGGTGTTGATTATCAGCGATGTGACATTTTGGCACTTGTGCGAGAGTGTAAAGAAACTTTACAAAGGGGTGTAAAGGAAATTGACAGAGGCATTTGGCAGGGGAGGCAGATAGTCGATGCTACCGTAATAAAGATTTCTTTGAGGTAGCCAATCTTTGTCTTATACTGAAATAGGTTTACTCATAAAATGAACAAAAAGTATCAATTATT
>CALCGX010000071.1 GCA_937901225.1 uncultured Bacteroidales bacterium
AAAGCGTGAACTTTCGTTCGCTTCAATTTGATTGTTTGAGGTTCTGGACTACCTTAGTAATTCAAATTTACGCACGGAAAACTCACGCTGGTAACGCGAGCGTGCATAAACCGTACTTGAATTACTAAATGGTTGTTTTGAAAGTGTCCAGTTTTCAAACAATCAAGTTTGGGCTTATAACGCTATATTAAATATGTCGGGCAACGGTATCGTTGCGGATTAACTATAAACTATGAGTGATGAGTTATATGTAATTTTAGGGGGTAGTTATAAATTAATATCTAATAAATGTCCTATAAGTTGGTTATCTACGAAAACTTCTTTCATTTGAACATTGCGCGTATTCTTGGTTCAAGAAAAGCAACTGCCTCGTCAGCAGTATAGTATTTCTTTTGTACATTGTTGACGCTTCCGCTCTCTGAGCCAAAAGGCATCTCTTGTGGGGTGCTTGAAGTTTTCATCGCTGCTATTTTTATACAAAGATGAGTTTATTTTGACCTTTGCGCTGCAAAGGTAGTGTTTTTTTTTGATATGTGCAAGAAAATGGCGATTTTTTCGCCATTTTCAGTTTAGAGGACGCTCGCGTGGCGAGCTACAGGTTAAGAGCACCCGATAACGCCACGAGCGTTTTCGGGGACCCCGCTGGATAATGGACATAGAAAGGCGCAAAGTGTTATTTAGAGGCGTGAATCAGGGAGCCGATGATGAAGCCACGGAGGGTGGTGTAGGGATTGGGGTACGAATTGGGATAACGGTCGGCTTTCTTGCGGTAGTCTGCGTATTTCTCTTCCCACTCGAAGCGGAGTTCGGGGGTGTTCATGATGACAGAGGTTTGTTTGACTGCCTCTGCGAAAGAAGAAACAGCCTTCTGGCGAGAGGGCGCAAGAGGACCTTTATACGGATGCTTGACTACATAAGCATGCGTGCGACCGTTGCGGGTGCGCATGATAATCTTATCGGTGGAACCGAGTTTGCCCGACATGGAGTCGAAGGGATGAGAGAGGGTGGTTCTAGCCATAGTTAGGTAATTTTGAATTATGAATTTTGAATTATGATGGTGCAAAGGTACGGAAAATTTTGCAGATTTGCAAGTTTTTGAAGGGAAAATTGTAATTTTAGTGTGAAATAGTGAAAGTATTTGATAGATACGATGTTCCTACGGTGTGAATAGGGTAATCTATCGTGTATCTAACGTATATCTATCGTGTATCTATCGTATATGTAACGTAGTTGATAGCGGAAGAGTAGCGGAGGGATAATAGATCGCTCGCGGGGCGAGCTGTAGATGGTAGTTCGCTTCGCTGTAGATCGGGCAGAGCCCTGTAGTTTGTTCGAGGGAGAGTTGTAGAAAAAACGGAAAAAAAGAGCGAAAAGAGGCAAATTATGACTTTTTATTAAAAAAATATGTCGTGCGCTTGCGTATGTGCGAAAAAAGCAGTACTTCGAGGGCACCGACCTCGCCCATAAAAAGGGCTCGCCCACCTCGAAATTACGTTCGCGAAATGCAGTCTATACTACTCGCGTTCGGCAATCGGATCGCATTGACCGCTGACTTTGTCAGCAGTAGGGCGACCGATGCCTCCGCTCTCCCCACTCACTCACGAAGTTCGTGGGGACCCCATAGTATATCACTTTTTTTGAAAACATGGCTGTGCCACCTCATTGAGCCATCACCTATACACTCTCTTGTGAGTAAACTCCCAGCGAGCGCATAGGTAATACCTCAATTGATAGATAAAATCTATCTTTTTTCAAAAAAAGTGCTCGTTTTCTTGCGTATGTGCATTTTTTGTAGTAACTTTGCACCGAAATTGTGCGTTTCGCCGATTTGGCAGGCGAAAATACACGAAAAAACTGCTTAAAAACATAAAAAACAACATAATTAACTAATTTTCTTAAATCATGGCAGAAGAAAAATTGAACATGTTAGCCGAGTTTCCAGCCATCTCTGCAAAGACATGGAAGGAGAAAATCGTAGCTGACCTCAAAGGCGCCGACTTCGATAAGAAGCTCGTTTGGCGCACTTCAGAAGGCTTCAACGTACAGCCTTACTACCGTCAAGAAGACCTCAAAGGTCTCAAGACTACCGTATCTGCACCAGGTCAATTCCCTTACGTGCGTGGTACCAAAACCAACAACGAGTGGGCAGTTCGCCAAAACATCTGCGCTTGCAAGAATGCACGCAAGGCGAACGCTAAAGCACTTGACGTACTTGGCAAGGGCGTGAACGCACTCGGTATCTGCTTGGACGCAGAGAAACTCTCTTATCGCTACATCAAGACCTTGCTTGAGGGCATCAAGTTGGATGAGGTAGCATTGAACTTCAACGTATGCGCTTGCAAAGCTCCTGAATTGGCAAACATCTTGGTTCGCCTCGTAGGTCGCAGCGGATATGACTTCAAGGCAGTGAAGGGTGCAATCAATGTGGACCCAATCAAGAACATGCTTTTGAAGGGCAAATTGCTCAGCCGCGAGCAAGTAGCTGAGAAGATCGTAGCTACCGTGAAGGCAGCTAAGACCTTGGTGAACTTCCGCGTGGTAGGTGTGAACTCTGTTATCCTCAATAACTCAGGTGCATACTGCGCTCAAGAGTTGGCTTACGCATTGGCTTGGGGTGCTGAATACATGACTATGATGACCGAGGCAGGTTTGCCAAACTACTTGGCAGCTCGCGAGATCCGTTTCAACATGGGTATCGGTGGCAACTACTTCATGGAACTCGCTAAGTTCCGTGCTGCACGTCTGCTTTGGGCTAAGATCGTAGAGGCATACAAAGCTCCTATCTTCACCGCTGCATTGAAAGAGGCTGCGAAGATGAATGTTTGCGCTGAGACAAGCCGCTTCAACATGACTATCTTCGACGCATACGTAAACATGCTCCGTACACAAACAGAGACTATGTCTGCTGCACTCGCAGGTGTGGATGAGATCGTGGTTACTCCATTCGACGCTACCTATGAGCAACCAACTGAGTTCGCTGAGCGTATTGCTCGCAACCAACAATTGCTCTTGAAGGAAGAGTCACACTTCGACAAGGTGGTTGACCCAGCTGCTGGTTCATACTATATCGAGAACTTGACCAACGCTATCGCAGAGGAGGCATGGAAGCAATTCCTCGCTATCCAAGAAGAGGGCGGTATGTACGAGATGGTAGCCGCAGGTAAAGTACAAGAGGCTATGGCTGCTAACTTGAAGACTCGTTTGGCTGATGTAGCAAAACGCAAAGAGGTATTGCTTGGCTCTAACCAATTCCCTAACTTCACCGAGAAGGCAGGTAAGAAGATCAAAGAGACAGCATGCGGTTGCGGTTGCTGCAAGAAGAACGCTGAGACTGCTATCCCAACCTTGCCAGTAGCTCGTGCTGCTGAGGAGTTTGAGACCTTGCGTCTTGAGACTGAGGGTGCTAAGAAGCAACCAGTAGCGTTCATGTTGACCATCGGTAACTTGGCAATGCGTATTGCTCGTGCACAATTCTCTTGCAACTTCCTCGCTTGCGCTGGTTACAAGGTGATTGACAACAATGGCTTCAAATCAGTGGCTGAGGGTATCAAGGCTGCTCGCAAAGCAAAAGCAGACATCATCGTGCTCTGCTCAAGCGATGACGAGTACGCTACATACGCTCCACAAGCATGGTTGCAACTCGAGGGCGCTAAAGAGCTCTTTATCGTGGCTGGTGCTCCTGCTTGCGCAGAAGACTTGCAAAAACTCGGTATCACCAACTTCATCAACGTACGAAGCAATGTACTCGAGACACTTAAGAAATTTAATGAGCAACTTCTAAATAAATAATGCGATTATGAAACCAAATTTTAAAGATATTGATATCAAGAAAGTGGCTGCTTCGCATGTAGAAGGAGCTAACGAAGCTAACTGGAAGACACCAGAACTCATCGATGTTAAGCCAGTTTATACCAAAGAAGACCTCGAGGGCATGGAGCACCTCAACTACGCTTCAGGTATCCCACCATTCCTCCGTGGCCCTTATAGCGCGATGTACCCATTGCGTCCTTGGACCATCCGCCAATACGCAGGTTTCTCTACAGCAGAGGAGTCTAACGCGTTCTATCGCCGTAACTTGGCTTCTGGTCAAAAAGGTTTGTCAGTAGCATTCGACCTTCCAACTCACCGTGGTTACAACGCCGACAATATGCGCGTGGTAGGTGATGTGGGTAAAGCTGGTGTAAGTATCTGCTCACTCGAGGATATGAAAGTATTGTTCGCTGGTATTCCATTGAACAAGATGTCTGTGTCTATGACTATGAACGGTGCCGTTCTTCCTATCTTGGCGTTCTATATCAACGCTGGTTTGGAGCAAGGTGCTAAACTCGAGGAGATGGCTGGTACAATCCAAAACGACATCCTCAAGGAGTTCATGGTGCGTAACACCTATATCTATCCTCCTAAGTTCTCCATGAAGATTATCGCTGATATCTTCGAATATACTTCACAAAACATGCCTAAGTTCAACTCTATCTCTATCTCTGGTTACCACATGCAAGAGGCAGGTGCTACCGCAGATATCGAGTTGGCTTACACCCTCGCTGACGGTATGGAGTACCTCCGCGCTGGTGTGAACGCAGGTATGGATGTTGATACTTTCGCTCCACGCTTGTCATTCTTCTGGGCTATCGGTATGAACCACTTCATGGAGATTGCTAAGATGCGTGCAGCTCGTTTGTTGTGGGCTAAGATCGTTAAGCAGTTCGAGC
>CALCGX010000072.1 GCA_937901225.1 uncultured Bacteroidales bacterium
ATGGTGACTATATCGGTCTGTACTTCCTCACCGAGCATATTCGCGTGGATAAGGATCGTGTGAATATCGTGGAGCAAGAGGATGAGGAGATCGACAGCGAGAAGATTACAGGCGGATGGCTCGTAGAGATCGACAACTATGACACCGATCCACATATCACCATCAAGGAGGGTGGCAAAACGACTATGTGGATTACCTATAAGACACCAGAGGTGTTGTCCTATCTGCAAGAGCAGTATCTGACCCAACAAATGAAGTTGATAGATAACTTGGTTTATGGTGACAAGAACTCAAATGAGTTATGGAATCATCTCGATATGGATGCGTTGGCTAAATTCTATATCGTACAAGAATTGACGGATAACTACGAGAGTTTCCATGGTAGTTGCTATTTGCATAAGGATGTAGGAACGAATGCGAAATGGAATTTTGGTCCAGTATGGGATTTTGGTAGTTCGTTCAACCGCGACAAATCGCAATACTTATACCAAGGCGACGTATGGCACAATCACTGGATACCAGAGATATGTAAGTTTCCTGCATTCATGAATCGTGTCAAAGAGATATGGAATGAATTCTACAATGGAAAGTACAACAATATCTATACCTTTATTGATACGCACGAGAGCCTAATCAAGCAGGCGGTTGTAAAGGATAAAGAACGTTGGCCTCAATATCATGGTAGCCAAACATTAAGTACCTATATTGACAGAACCACCGACGTACTTCGTAAAAACGCAAAATGGCTCAACGAACAATGGAAATCCAATGATGGTGGTGGAAATAATGATAACAATGGTGATAACAATAATAACTACCCAGAGAATCCAGAGTTCCATCCCAATGGGACAACCTCTATGTATGTTTGGCAGGATGGCATGCGCTTGGAGTATGATATTGCTAAAGTAGATAGTATTACTTTTGAAGAGAAAGAAGTAGAAGGAATCGTTGTTAAAGCTAAAGTGCCAGCAACATGGACAGAGACTATCTATGTATGGATTTGGGGAGATGGTATTACAAACTATGAACACATAGCGATGCGTCAAGGTGAGTGGTTTGTCTTTGTCTATGAGGGAGAGGAACTGAATATCATCTTCAAACAAGGTAAGGACTGGACAGGTTACCCCAATCAGTCTGAAGATATCTACACCACTCGTAGTGCATGCTATCTCCTTACGCAAGAAGGCGAAAATAAAGCAGTAGCAACACAGGTGGATTGTGAATGATTAAAAACAGAAAAAGACTGCCTCGACAGTCTTTTTTTGTCTATAGATAAAACTCCTTTGTCAGTGCTTTATATTCTTCACTACGAGGTGAGTCTTCTGATTCAATATAGAATGTCTGAGTCGCGTACTCTCCATGAGTTATAGGCGAGAAGGCAATGAGCAAGCGTTTAGCAGGTTTGCCTGATTTGCTATGCACATGAGTGATCTGCGTAGGGTAGAGGGCGTGCGCCTCTGCCAATGCTACGATACTTTCCTTTGCCTCAAAAGGCAATACCAACGCTAACGTACCATCTTCTTGCAGCAGACGTGATGCATGCTGAATGAGTGCTGTATAACTGAGTGTGTCGGTATGTCGCGCGGTGGCGCGCTGACTATCTGGATTTTTGAGGCTTGCTTGAAAATAGGGTGGGTTGCTTACAATCAAGTCATACTTGGTTTCGCTATGCCACTCTTGTAGCGATGACTGATAGGCATGCAATTGCTCTGCCCATGGCGATTGCTCGAAGTTGTATGTGGCTTGTCCCACTGCACCCTCATCTACATCTATTGCATCAATGCCAACTGTCAACTGTAAACTGTCTACTGCACATGTTCGTTGTGCCAGCATTAGTGCGATCAATCCGCTACCAGTGCCTATATCCAACACTCTAAATTCCTTATGTTTACGACTGTTAACTATCAACTGTAAACTATCCACTGCTATCGGGCACCACGCACCTAGCAGGACACCATCTGTGCCCACCTTCATCGCGCAGCGGTCATGCCACACCGTAAATTGCTTAAAACGAAAGAATGGACTGCTCATGACAACTGCATTCTAAGCCGTGCAATCCAATATGCACACATAGGTAAATACCAAATCCGATAAACAGTATTGCTGATACATACCGTACCCATTTTTCAACGATAGCGAGTTTGGTGTTGAGTGTGGATATAGATAAGGTGCTGTATGAAATTACCCACGCGATTACCATAATTGGTAAACCTGTTCCTAGACCAAACATCACAGGCAATATCCAATTCCATGTGAAGGGTAGAGTGATAGCGATATCTACCATCGTGAAAAAATATACCAATCGGTGTGGACAAAATGCTATCGCAAAGAAGATACCCAACATAAATGACCAAAAACCGCTACTCTGCCCATCCATATTTTTAAGCCATTTGCTAATCCCATGGTCATGCTCATGATGGTGACTGCCAGTGAATAGTAATAATATACCGCAAATAATCATAAATGCTGCTAATAGGGGTTCACCCCAATGGTGCAGAAAATGTTTGATTCCTTCTGTACGTGCACCCATGATAAAAGGTATAGCAAGTAGGGTGTAAGTGGCCAATTTACCAAGGACAAACATCAGTCCGTTGAGTAGCACTTTGCGACGATTATGGATTTCCTTATCAATATATCCAATTGCTGCAATACTCGTGAAAAGGGTGCAAGGGTCAAGTATCATCAAGAAACCCAATAGCAACGAGGTAAAAATATGTATCATGTGATAACTATAACTAACGGTTTATAATTTGACCGCAAAAGTACAGAAATTCTATGATATGCGCAAGTTTTTTTGATTTTTTAACTAAAAAATCTACATTGTACTTGGTCGAATGGTATTTTTTTTGTATTTTTGCAGCGTGAAAAGTAGTATCAAAATATTGTTGCTATTGCTTTGTGTAGTGGGACTATCCTCTTGCTATAGTTTTGAAGCGCGTACACATCGCCTTCAGTCCACTTTGCGCGAGCAGCAACAGCGAGCTGATAACTTGACCGAACGCCTCAAAGAGGCACTGATAAACAGTGATTTTGATTCTATTTGGCACTATACGCGTTCGGATGACAATATCATTTTCTATATCTATAAAGGTAACCAATTGGTATATTGGTCTGATTCGTGGTTGAGCGCCTCTGACCGATCAATGCAGTATATCTATGACCAATGGCAATACAAGCAATGGGATAACGCGCAAGGTATATGCCATCGAACAAAAGTGGGAGATTATCAGGTGGTTGTTGCGATCCCTATTAAGTATAATTACTCTCTAACAAGTGCGCAATTACACAATGGATTTATTCCTCCATTTCGTGGAGAGGAGCATTGGAGATTGAATTTGCGACAATCAAATGATGCATTACCAATTTTTTCGCAAGACGGTGCCTACTTGTTTTCTGTAGAAAATTTGTCTGATGCCGAGGCGGCGCAGCAAGCTACTCAATATGAGATGATTGAAAACTTTTCTTATCAATCCCTTTTGGCTGTAGATAAGCAAAATACTTCTTTCTCTCGCACGAAAATACGCACGTATTATGTGATAACCTTTGTGATGATAGGTGTACTACTTATCGTTGCGATTAGTAGTTTGATTCGCTATCGTGGTTTTAGACGAATGCGCTTAGGTGGTAAGTTCCAGATGGTGCTTACGCCTACGATGATGGTGATATTATTATCTATTTATATCGTCTCTCTTGAACATTCACAGCGTGTATTCATCAAGACACAGCAACTGCGACTAGGCAAAAAAGCCCAATACGTGCAGATGGCATTGCAAAATATGTATTTCTGGGATATTGGTATATCACCTGCCAATACGATGTCGCTCAATATAGACCTGCGTGACATGAGTTTTGCATATGAGACCGATATTCACGTCTATGACTTGAATGGACGTTTGATAGGTACTTCTACACCAAAGCTCTTCGAGAAAGGATTACTACCAACTCATGTTGCTCCTGAAATAATCTTCTCAGATGCTAAAAAGTTGGTGCAATATGATCGTATAGGTAATGTTCGCTATCTTTCTGCTTATACTGAATTTATCAATGGTAACTATACCAAGATAGGATATATTGCACTGCCTCATTTTATTTCGCAGGAAGAGATGGCTGCGGATTTGCAAACATTTAATATGCAAATCTTACCATTGTACATTCTTTTGTTGTTGGGTTCAATCATCGTAGTATGGATTGTTTCATATCGAGTGACCTCCTCTTTGAGTTTGGTAACCAAACAGTTGGAGGAGAATGAAGCGGGCCAACATATTGATTATCCTTATTCAGATGAGTTTGGTGAGATGGTAGGACATTACAACCAAATGATGGATGCATTGGCTGAATCTACCGAGCGTTTAGCGCGTAGCGAGCGGGAGATGGCATGGCGAACTATGGCGAGACAGGTGGCTCACGAAATCAATAATCCACTTACCCCTATGAAGCTTACGCTGCAACAACTCCAGCGAACTAAAGGCACCGAACGTTTTGAAGATTATTTCAATCGTTCTACCGAATTGCTCATTGATCAAATTGATAACTTAAGCCATATTGCGCAATCATTCTCCTCATTTGCGAAGATGCCTGAAGTGAATCCTACAAAAGTAGATGTGGCGGCTAAACTATTTGACTTTGTTACCCTAATGAGCAATAATCCAGATAGCATACCGATTCGTTATGTAGGACCTGAACATGGTGTTAAGGTGCTTGCTGATGCCGAACAAATCAAGCAAGTATTTACCAATATCGTGCGCAATGCGATTCAAGCTATGGAGGGGCGTCCTGACAGCGATATCATCATTATACTGAAAAATGCTAGCAAAAAATCCGTCAAAGAGAATCATCTAGACATTCGTAAACGGTGGGTGAAAATTTCTTTCTCAGATAATGGACCAGGTATTCCAGAAGAGATGATAGAAAAAGTATTTGTGCCTAATTTTACGACTAAGAATACAGGTGCAGGCTTAGGATTGCCTATCTCAAAGAATATTATTGAAGGTAGTGGTGGAAAAATTGATTTTCAGACCTCTGAGCGAGGAACTACTTTCTATATCTATCTGCAAAAAGTCTAGGATTAAGTTGGAAGGATTTTGTTGTCCATCTTGCCTATAGTTACTTTTAGGCAAATGTATTTTTTTTGTTTATTTCTTGTATATTCCAAAAAAAAGTAGTACCTTTGTCGGCCAATTCGTACGCGTGTGTAGTAGTGCGTACGTGGAGTTATGAACAACAAAATAGACATTAAGGATATGAAAAAGATTTTAGCAAGTATCAGCATGATGATAATGCTGATGATGAATGTAGGTGCTGCAATAGCACAAACTAGCCAGTCACAACCTGTGGACAATTATGGTTTCTTGAACGCTCCTGATGGTACGACATGGACCTATACCGCTTCGTTTGAAAAGAAGAATGGCTACTACACTATGGTTACTTTGGCTGTCTATAACGACAGCAAGGCGCTAGTGGGTACAATCGTTGATTCGTTGAAGTTGGACTCAACGATGATAGCTATCAACCAAGCGGAAATCAATCCACTGGTGACCAAGCAGTTCTTCAATAGCGACGCCAAGTACGAGCTTATGCTCTTCATGCATGCGCAGACCAAGAACTACGAGGGTAAATTCTTCAATCATGTGTTCTCAATCGCTGATGGCGAGACTGTGACCGAGCCTGTGGCAACCGTAGAAGGACGTCAGATCTATGCACAAAACACATCCGAGTTCAATGAGAACTACGTGATGATTTTTGCTCGCGACAGTGCTTCTACGACCAAGAACTACACACTCTGCTACGATATTCGTCGCAAAGCAGCATATGGAGATAAGGATGGTATTCGTCACACCTTCCGTGTGCCTTATGCGAATGTGGCCGCACTGACTGATTTGCAACCAATCTTTATGGTACAGAGTGGATACGACCAGTTCTATGTATTGCAACAATATGAGAAGCCATACTTTGATCCTAATACCCCGCTGGATCAAGATCCTGTGGTGAACCCAGACAACAACTTGGTTATCACCTATATCAACAAGATCTTTAAGACGGTTCATACCACAAAGATTCCTGTGACTCAAGATGAGAATCAAAAGTTGCTCTACACCTTCCCAATGCTAGGTGGATTGGAAGGAGCGAAGGATATTCTGCTGAACTTCGATGGTACGAAACCAGCATATGTGATCACGATGGAGAAATACAATTTGGAGTCAGATGGTTCGATCTCAAGCTTCTATCAATATGATGTAGATGGCAATCTGCTCAACACCATTGCAGAGAACAGTTTGGGTCGTATCAAGATGAGCCCTGTGGTGGGTCAAGAGGAGCAATGGATGTTTATGAAGGAGGAGTACGATGGTGAGTTCTTCTTCGTGGATCTACCTTCATGTACCCCACGCGCAGAGATTTCTGTATATTTGGAGGATGGTCGCACCATCTCTTCACAAATCGATCGTTATCCTAAGGGCGACAGCTATGAATATGCAGTAGCCTTGTTGCAAGGTAACAACGAGGCAGATGGTACAATCAGCCAAGACATAGCATGGCTCAATGCCGATGGAACATTCAACCGTTATGAGAACATCAACTTGGGTAACTATATCGAGGCAGCGCAAGTGAATATCACTGCTGATGCGCTCAACCCATGGGTGATGCATACAGACGATGCACGCGAGTATATGGTATTGGTAAAGCGTTACAACCCTAAGAATACCAGTGACAAAGAGACTGCATTCCTCGTTTGCAATACCAAAGGCGAGATCCTATTGGATTATGGCAAGAGCGAGGAGATGGGCGAGCTAAACATGGTATATCTAATGGATAAAGGTGCTAATCCAAGCATTATGTGCGTCTATCAAAAGAACGGCGCATTGACCATGCACTACACTCCACTTCCATTGAATAAAGCAGAATTGAAGGGCGCTGGTACTGCGCAAAATCCATATTTGCTAACATGCTCCAATGACTTCAAACTGATTGACAATAATCCATCTGCGCACTACGAGGTGGCGAATGACATCGACTTCTTGTCTATTCCATTTGAAGGTCCAAAGCGTGCGTTCTTGGGTAAATTAGACGGTAAAGGACACACCTTGAGCAATCTATGTTTGATGGGTGGTGGTCTGTTCAACGAGGTGAAAGACTCTGCAGAGATTACCAATATCCATTTTGATAACCCAATCCTGCTTCTTTCAGATAAGCATGTAGTTATGGCCGCGGGTGTGCTGGCGAATACAATGCAAGGTGGTGTAGATACCGCGGGTGTGGCATCACAAGCATTGCTGAACAATGTACATGTAACTAACCCAGTGATCAAAGCAGTAGGCTATAAGGAGATTGTAGGTGGTATCGTAGGTTATGCTGCGTTGAATATGGATGTACATATATGCTCTGTGACCGATGCTGATATCCTTGCTCCAGATGCACAAGTGGGTGGTATAGTAGGTAAATCACAAACCTATACCCAAATCCACGCTTGCTTGTTTACAGGTAAAGCAGAGGGTAAAGTAGT
>CALCGX010000073.1 GCA_937901225.1 uncultured Bacteroidales bacterium
ATATTCGCACACTTGCACAAGGCGCAACCGTATTGGATTTGGCATACCAACTGCATACGGAGCTGGGCGAACATTGCATTGGAGCAAACGTGAATCGCAGTGCACGACCATTGAGTTATATCTTGCAAAGTGGCGACCAAGTGGAGATATTGACCTCCAAGAAGCAGAAGCCAGAGCCCGAATGGCTGGAGATTGCGGTTACTGCCAAAGCCAAAGACCATATCAAAAAATACTTCAAGAAAGCACAGAGTTTGGTGGATTTGTTGCAAGGCACACGAGAGGCTAAATCGCTTGCAGCGAAGATACACATACAGGGTGAAGACTCATTCGGCGTATTGATGCGAATACTCAATATCATTTGCGATGAACACAAAGCCAATATGCGCGATTTGCATGTGACATCAGAGTCAGGTTTGTTTAAGTGCGATATTGAAGTGGTTGTGTGGAAACAGAAAGTGATTAGCCAAATGTGTATGAAACTGCGTGCCATTGAATGTGTGACAGCAGTGGATGTGATTGAAATTAAGAACTGAGATATATGAAGAAAATGATTTTGATGGCAGCGATGCTGGTAAGCATGGCAGCCATGGCACAAGAGCCAGTGATTACATTTAGCAAAACTACCCATGACTTCGGTAAGATTAACGAAGCCGATGGCAGGGTGACAACCGTCTTTGAGTTTACCAACGAAGGTATGGTTCCGCTGGTATTGACCAACGTTAAAGCAAGTTGCGGTTGCACCACTCCCAAATGGACACACGAACCCATTGAGCCAGGTGCAAAAGGCAATATCACCGTCACGTACAATCCCAATGGTCGCCCAGGACGTTTTCAAAAGACAATCACAGTCACTAGCAACGCTACAGAGGCCACAACCAAATTATATATCAAAGGTGAAGTGATTCCTAAGCCAGTTAGCACCACTGACCAATACCCCGTACAAATGGGTGAATTAAGATTGAAAAAGAAATCGCTCAACTTTGGCTTGGTCAAAAAAGGCGCAAACAAGCAACTTGAGATAGAATACGCAAATAATACGGATCAACCTATTACTGTAGAGTTCTTGACACGTGAGCAAGACAAGCATTATGCTATTCAACTCACCCTCAAGACCCTGCAACCTGGACAAACTGGTAAACTGCAAGTGGCATTGCAATCGGCAGAATGTCCATTGTATGGTCCTATAGATACAAAGATTTACATGGTAGTCAATGGCAAACGCGTGCTGTCTGACCAATATGCGATTACCCTTAAGGCTGATTTGCGCGAAGATTTCTCACAAATGACTGTGGAAGAGCGTCAACAAGCCCCAATCATAGAGACAAGTGCAACAATTGATTTGGGTGTGATTAAAAAGGGCAAATTATCAACGCACAAACTACATGTAGCGAATGTGGGTGTCAATCCACTGCTTATCCGTCGCATCATCTCGGATGAAGAATATGTAAATATTACAGCGCCAAAGTCACCTATCAAGGGAGGCAAGAGTGTGGATTTGAAATTGGATATCAACGCCACACAAATTACTGATGCAGCAGAATATTCGCGTGTAATCACCTTGATTACCAACGATCCAGCACACTCTGCGCTAAGAATCCGCATCAATTGGACAATTGAATAAACAATGAAACATCCAGAAAATAGCAGCGAATATAAAGGTTTGACCGTAAATGCAGGTGTGGAGAACCTGCCATCGGTGAATCCATATGCCACCTTCCGTCGCAAGAAGCAAGTGCTGAGTGCCGACGAGTATGTGGAAGGTATTTTGCGTGGTGATATGCGTTTGCTGAGTCAAGCGGTGACGCTCATTGAGAGCAACCTGCCAAGCGATCAGGTGGTTGCACAACAAGTGATTGAAAAATGCCTACCCTACGCTGGTAATGCCATCCGATTGGGTATCACAGGCGTACCAGGTGC
Organism: uncultured Bacteroidales bacterium; assembly: GCA_937901225.1. Lineage (GTDB taxonomy): Bacteria > Bacteroidota > Bacteroidia > Bacteroidales > Paludibacteraceae > Colicola. The sequence continues at coordinate 1,918 of CALCGX010000073.1, forward strand.
TGGTAAGTCCACGTTTATCGAAGCAATTGGTACGGAACTCTGCAAGATGGGCAAGCACTTAGCTGTATTGGCGATTGACCCATCATCCGAGCGTAGCAAAGGTAGTATTCTGGGCGATAAAACCCGCATGAACAAGCTATCTGTGGAAAATAATGCCTTCATCCGCCCTAGCCCATCGGCAGGTAGTCTGGGAGGTGTAGCCCGCAAGACAAGAGAGACCATTGTGCTATGTGAAGCCGCAGGATTTGATACCATCATCGTGGAAACCGTAGGTGTGGGACAATCCGAAACAGCAGCACATTCGATGGTGGACTTCTTCTTGCTGCTGCAAGTGACTGGCACGGGTGATGAGTTGCAAGGAATCAAACGCGGTATCATGGAGATGGCAGACGGAATAGCCATCAACAAGTGCGACGGAGCTAATGTGGAACGCGCAGAGGCTGCGCGCGTTAGTTTCAAGAATGCGCTTTCGCTCTTCCCACCTACAGAATCAGGTTGGAAGCCATATGCAGTGACCTGTTCTGCGATTGAAGGTAACGGCATCTTGGATGTCTGGAAGATGGTGGAAGAATATATAATGTTCGCGCGCGAGAATGGCTACCTTGATCATCTACGCACGCAACAAGCCAAATATTGGATGTATGAAACAATCAATCAAAACCTCTTGGACGGTTTCTACAAGTCGGAAACCATGGAGGGAATGATTGCACGCACGGAACAACGCGTACTGAACAATGAGATTAGCAGTTTTACTGCAGCATATGAATTACTAAGACAATATGCCAACACCAACAAATAAAACCAAACGTAAACCCACTCAACCTACTGTCATCAAAGTAGGTGCCAATGAAATGGGTAAGTTACCACCACAGGCTTTGGATTTGGAAAAGTCTGTGATTGGCGCCTTGATGATAGAAAAAGATGCATTCGCAACCGTGGCAGACTTGCTACGCCCAGAATCCTTCTACTCCGATCAGCATCGCCATATCTTCGATGCTATACGTGCATTGTCCACCAAGGATGCACCAATTGATATATTGTCGGTGGTAGAACAACTCAAATCAATGGGCACCTTGGAGCAAGCAGGTGGTGTGGTATATCTGAGCGAACTAACTCAACGCGTAGCCTCTGCGGCGCACTTGCGCTATCATGCGCAAATCGTGGCGCAAAAAGCTACTGCACGCGATTTGATTGGACTGGCATGCCAAATCGAAGAAAAAGGTTACGACGAAACGCAAGATGTGGATGAGTTGATGCAAGAAGCGGAAGCAGGTGTATTCGAGATTTCACAACGCTCACAAAAACGCGATGTAACGCATATCTTCCCAGTTATCACTGAGGCGTTTGAACGCATGCACAAAGCCTCACAAAACGAAGGCAATATATCAGGTATTCCGAGTGGATTCACCGAATTGGATAAGATCACGTCTGGCTGGCAAAAATCGGACTTGGTGATTATTGCTGCTCGTCCTGCGATGGGTAAGACGGCCTTTGTGCTATCCATGGCAAAGAATATCGCAGTAGATTTCAATATCCCTGTGGCTATCTTCTCATTGGAGATGAGCAATGTGCAATTGGTTAACCGTTTGATTATGAATGTATGCGAGATTGAAGGTGGCAAGATTCGTAACGGACGACTTACCAAAGCTGAATGGGATAAACTGGAAAATAATATCAGCATATTGCAAAATGCACCAATCTATGTGGATGATACACCAGGTCTAAGCGTATTTGAGTTGCGCAGCAAAGCACGTAAATTGGTGAAAGATAAGAAGATACAACTTATCATCATCGACTACCTACAATTGATGAACGCCAACGGTACGAATTTCGGTAGCCGTGAGCAAGAGGTAAGTATCATTTCGCGCACCTTGAAAGGTCTTGCCAAAGAGTTGGACATACCTGTGATTGCTCTGAGTCAGCTCAGCCGTGCGGTAGAAAAACGCGACTCGAGCAACAGCAATGTAGATGGAAAAAAACCATTGCTCTCTGACCTTCGTGAGTCTGGTGCCATTGAGCAAGATGCCGATATGGTGTGCTTTATTCACCGTCCAGAGTACTACAAACTCTATGATGATGGCAATGGTAAGGATTTACGTGGATTGGGACAAATCATCGTGGCTAAACACCGTAATGGTGCGACCGATGAGATATGGCTTCGCTTCATAGGCAAATATACCCGCTTCCAGAACGAAAGCGATGCATATGATGAGAGTTTGTATGCCGATATGCAATACGAAACCAAAAGTAGCAAGATGAACATGCTACCGCAAGAAGAATATGGCGCTAAATTGGATGATACTCCAGCACCATTCTAAGCAACTACTCTTTGGTGGTGATTCCCCGAAGATATCCTGAAGATACCCCGAAGATAGACTACTTATAGAAAGAATAATAATACAAAACACTATAATGAAAAGAACAGAAATCATCAATGCCCTGCAGCTCGCAGGAGAAGGACAACTCATCAACGTAAGAGGATGGGTACGTAGCCGTCGCGGTAATAAAAACGTGAGTTTTATTGCCCTCAATGATGGCTCTACAATCAAGAATATCCAAATCGTTGTGGATTTGGCACAATTCCCAGAGGAAAACCTCAAACCAGTAACCACAGGATCATGTATCTCTGCTACTGGTCATCTAGTTGCTAGCCAAGGTAGCGGTCAAGCGGTAGAGATTCAGCTCACCGAACTCGAAGTGTACGGCACAGCCGACCCAGAGCAATATCCATTGCAAAAGAAAGGACTCAGCATGGAGTACCTGCGCACCATCGCACACCTCCGCCCACGTACCAACACCTTTGGTGCTGTGTTCCGCATTCGCCACAATATGGCGATGGCTATTCACCAA
>CALCGX010000074.1 GCA_937901225.1 uncultured Bacteroidales bacterium
AATGCGGTGCAAAGGTATAGAAAAATATGCACAAATGCAAATAAATCGAATAAAAGTTCACTTTTAAGTGCGATTTATTGCATTTTTGGCTCTGTATAGATAGGCAGTAGCTTTGGGGTAATAGGTTGTATAGAAGCTTCTGCAAGTTTTCTTTAAGCTACGCGACCACTTCGCGACCACTATTGCACATCTATGGCCTATTTGTGCCCTATCTGTAGGCGAAAATTAGCTTCAAACAACACAATAACCCATAATCTGTAAATCCCTAATCTTATTTCTCGTTGCAGTTTGATGGTTGTCGTAAGTCTTACAAGCCAACGAGTGAGTATGTTTAATCAGCCCAAAGAGAGGTTTGACAGAAAGTAATACCATCAAATAGGTATTTATCCGTCAGTTTTAAGTCTGGAATTACAGGCAACGCCATGAAAGCAAGTGTCATAAATGGTGCATTGATGGTGCAACCCATGCTAGCAGCCAAGTTCTTCAGTTCGGTATGTTTCTCTGAAACTTGATCTGGCAGGAGTGTGGTCATCAGTCCTGCAATAGGCAGTGGTAGACATTTGGTTACTTGACCATCGCATACGGCAACGCCACCTTTTTCTTCTATGAGAAGGTTGATTAGATGAACTATGTCTTCGTCGTTGCAGCCCAAGGCAATGATATTGTGCGAATCGTGGGCGATTGTGGAAGCCAAAGTACCTTTTTGCAAGTCAAATCCCTTGATGTATGCCACTTGAGGTACAATTTCGTCTGCTATGGCGTATCGGTTGTACACCACCAGTTTGGCAATACCATTCTCCACATCCGTAATCACATTGCCTGTGGCATCGCTCTTTGGCTCAACGATCTCTACGCCTGTGATAAGCGAACCCTCGGTGGCGGTGATTACTTTCATTTTCTTTCCTTCACACTTAACTTGCAGCGCATCAGTTGTAATCTTTTTTGCCTCAAACTTATTTAGATTGAATGTAGTAGAAGATTCATATTTGGTTTGCAGAGCATCCGTTACGCCGTTTTTGGCGTTATATACTTCATAACCATTGATGTAGGTGGATAGAATCTGGAAATCTTGTAGATTATTTACCACGATAAAGTCGGCAGGATCGCCTTCTTGCAGGAGTCCGCTTTTGAGGTTATAGTGCTTCACTGGTGTGGTGCATGCTGTTTGGAGCACATTCCATAGAGGTAGGTTCTTAGCCACTGACCTTCTAACCAATCCGTTGATATATCCTATTTCTGTTATATCGTCAGGATACATGTCATCAGAGCAAAAGAGTGTCATTTCTGGGTATTCGCCTATGATAGGATAGAGCGATTCGAAGTTGCATGCCGCACTGCCTTCACGTATGATGATTTTCATACCTAAATCCAATTTTTCTTTGGCTTCTTCGACAGAGGAACATTCGTGATCAGTGGAGATACCTGCAGCCACATATTTACGCAAGTCTTCGCCTGTTACCTTCGGAGCGTGTCCGTCAATAGGTTTACCAACATTATGCGTGGCTTGTATCTTAGCCATCACCTCCGCGTCCTCATAAATAACACCAGGTGCGTTCATCATCTCTGCCAGTCCTATGATATCCTCACGCGCGATTAGTTGTGCCGTTTGTTGCGCATCAATGGTAGCACCTGCTGTTTCGTGGTTGGTAGAGGGGACACAAGAAGGGAGCATAAAATTGAAGTGGAAGCGTGCTTTCTTGCTATTGTCAATCATATAATCAATACCCTCAATGCCCAACACGTTGGTTATTTCGTGAGGGTCACATATGGCTGCAACCACACCATTCTCAACTGCCATACGAGCATAGTTCTCGGGGGTCATGAGTGTACTCTCGATGTGTATGTGTGCATCTACGAAGCCAGGCAGAATATAGGTGTCATACTCTCCGTCAATACGCTTTATAGAAGTAATCTTGCCGTCTTTGATGGTTACCTCACCAGGATAAATGTCTTTGGCAAGTACATCAACTACATTTCCTGTTAGCACTTTTTCAGAAGTGCAATTCGTGTTTTCGCAAGACATCAAGGTGAATGTCATTGCCAATAGGCACAATGCCAAACATAGGAACTTTTTCATGATAATACGTGTTTAGGATGTCGCTATAATAATGCTATAGAAACCTTCTGTTTTGAAAGGATTTGTGCGGAAGATATGCAGAAAATACTTAGCATATTTTTCTTCTCTCAGGAGAAAAAAGCAACCACTTCAATTAGTTTGAATAATTGAGATGATTGCTTTTTTGAATGATTTTAATATATTTTTGTATTAGAGTGATACTATTTCTTTGGATATGCCCATTCTCCAATTACAACTAAGTTTCCATCTTTGTCATAGCGTCTTGCGGAATATACGAATGTATAGTTTTCGGATACGACTTTAGCAAGTTCTTCGTAAGAAAGTTTTGCAGCAGCTTCATTAAATAGTTGTGCTGCTTTAGCATCACAATCTTTTTCGTTACTTCCTTCTGTAACCACTGCTCCATAAGGTACTTTTTTCTCTACCTTTAGATAATTTTCGACGGCTGCTAAATCCGATAGGGTTCCAGAATTTTCGCTGATTCCAAAGGAATAAGCTTGTTGCATTGTAATAGTTTCCTCGCAGGATGTTAATCCTAATGCCATTGATACGCAGCAGCACACAACTGCCAAATTGAAAATTTTTTTCATTTGTTTTTAATAATTTGATGAGTTATAAACAACACTATTGTTGTTTTGATTAAATTTATGAATTCGTAGTTGAATATTATCTCTTAGTTGTTCGCTGTAAAGCCAAGGCTCAATTCCGTGATAATCACCAACATTCAAGATGTTTAAAATATTAGGAAGATAGCTACCGTCAAAGCCATCCAGTTGTAAAACATTATACTCTGTCGAAAGAGTCACTATAATTGTATCATGCAAAGTTGCTGGTGTTGAATCTGTGCGCCAATTGACAGGATTGATACACATTACGTTAGGAGAACTAACAATAGGTTTGATATGTTCTATATGAGAAACAGAATTGTAGCAAATTGTCACTCCTGTGTCAATAGAGTCTTTGGCTGCAACAATCCAAGGTGCGACTAATGTATCTGCGGGTGTTACTTTATAACCCAACACATATGCAGCTACCATTCGTTGGCGAACATCTTCGGAAAATGTTTTCATGAGTTCCACGACTGATTTGCCACCTTGACTAAATCCAGCAAGTACAAATGGACGCTGATTATTATAATGATTCAAATAATGTTGGAATGCATTTTGAATATCAACGAAAGATACGGCATGATATCGTCTGTTAATTGTGTCCTCATTTAGCGTAGCCCATGTATCAAGAGTAATATGACGATAGTATGGAGAATAGAAATTGTTGTTTTCTGCCATATAATCAGCTATTTTCAATATTTCTATTTTCATATTATTACGATGTACGATATTGTAAGGGTCAGCATAATGAGATACAACTCCATCTTCATTGTACCAATCATATTCCCATGTAGATGGAATATAGAACACATCAGCACCTGCACTATGGGCATTCTGTTCAATATACCACATCATCGTATCCTCGTAATTAGGAGTTTGCGGTATATATATTGCTTGAGGCAATCTTTCATTTCGGCATCCTATGAATAAACTAATCCATAAGAGAGCACCAACTTGTATTAGATTCCTCATTTCTTAGAAGTTATACGCAATTCCTATACCGTTGTTGCTTGTTTGTAAACTCCAATACGCATAAGCATCTTTTTTCTGCATCACATTATATGTATTGACGCTATTATGCATGCGACGATAACCCACACATAAAGATGGTATACCTACCAACCATGTAGCACATGTACCCGAAACCAAAAATGATATTCCTGTTGCATGCATTATGGAACCATCACTATTCTTTGGATTAAGAACAAGTAAAATAGCACCAAATGTAGTTAATCCCATTCCACATCCAAACACAGCCCATCCAGTTTGAGAAAGTTTATATCCACTTAAAAATTCTTGATATGCTGGCAGACAGTTACTATGTAAGAAACTCATATACTCAGTTTGATTCATTGTCACATCTCCAAGCATGTAATGACAATGATGACGCTGCAATAGATTAGAATCTGCGTTGACATTTTGAGCATTAGTACCAACAAACGTTAAGACACATAGCATCACAAATAAAAAAACTCTTTTCATAATATTATCCCTAAATACGTGTCGGGCACAACTTTTAAAAATATTATTAATTTGATTTATACTATATCATGCACTTCATTGAATCCCTAAGAATATTGGCAATGGAGTCATTCTTATGTATCTAAAATTGTATTAGAATTTAAGTCCAAACACTCCATTTTGGTGTAAATATACAATAAAGCGTGGAACTCGTCCTTGCCAGTTCCACACTTTGAGGCTCTCGCATTGCCTTGTACATTAGAACCGACAACGCGAAGCCCACGCCGAATATAAATACTCTCTGTGCTATTTTACAATTAATTACATGGTACGCGTATGCGCATACGCACATGCGCGGGAAATGTACCAACACTAAATAAGCACATGAGGGATAGTTTTATATCCCGTAGGACATCTACCGTTGCTAAGTCCTGAATGTACTGAAATTTGCGAGATTTCAAAGTGTCAGAACAGAGCGCTAATAAACGCCTTTTATTTATGTCTGCTCCCCTCGCCGATGATGTGCAGACATCCCTCGGCGCAGGTTAACGGTGCAAAGGTACAATAAAATTTGCGGATTTGCAAATTTTGAGTGAAAAAAGTTTTAAAAGTTTCAAGGGTAATAGGATGGTTTCAGTTGATAGAACAACACAATGTAATCTACAATTTAGAGTTTAGAGGAAGGGATGTTGAGACATGCGAGATAGATTCTGCGCTATAGGATAGGGGTTTGGCACGGGATTTGATGGGAGAGAGTTGAGCGAGAACCCCACATAACTTCCCTTTCGAGGAGAGGGATAACAGATATTAAACCAAAAACGTAAAACTATGAAAGGAAAAATCGTAGTCATCGCTCTGATGACATGGGCAATGGCGTTGCCCGAAGCAAAAGCGTGTACAGGTATCACACTGCACACACAAAGTAATCAACCTATTACAGCACGCACCATTGAATGGGCTGCCACTCCATTAAACACGATGCTTGTGGTCATGCCACGAGGGCAGAAACAAGTGTCCTTCCTGCCTGACGGCACCAAAGAAGGTAAACAATTCGTGGCGAACTACGGCTATGTAGGTATAGCCGTGGAAGATAACGCCTTTGTGATGGAAGGTATCAACGAAGCAGGACTGGGAGCTGGCTTGTTCTATTTTCCTGATTATGGCGAATATATGCCATACAAGAAAGAAGATAAGTCGCTGACAGTGAGTGATATGCAGTTTGTGGCATGGGTGCTGAGCACATGTGCTACGATAGACGAGATGGTGGCGCTGTTGCCTACTATTCGAGTGGTGGGTACCGACCCTCGTGCCTCTACCGTACACTGGCGCATCACCGAGCCATCGGGTAGGCAAGTGGTGGTCGAGATAGTGAATCAAGAGGTGAAAGTGCACGAGAATCCGCTGGGTGTATTGACCAACTCGCCCGAGTTTACGTGGCATCTTACCAATCTCAACAACTATGTCAACCTTCAGCCTGGTTCTGCTCCAAACAACACGATAGCTAAGGGCATAACAC
>CALCGX010000075.1 GCA_937901225.1 uncultured Bacteroidales bacterium
GGGCCGCACCAAGGCTACCGCCCCCGCCATCAACGTCATCGAGAAGAAAGACGAATACAAGGTGCAGGTGGCCGCACCGGGCATGACCAAAGATGACTTCAAAGTGCATGTCAACGACAAAGAGCAACTGGTGATTTCTGTCGAAAAGAAAAAAGAAACCAAAGACGAAGACAAATCTGCAAAATACCTTCGTCGCGAATTCAACTACACTCATTTCGAACAAGCACTACTTCTCCCCGAGAACGTGGATAAAGAGGCTATCACTGCCAAAGCATGCAGCGGTGTGCTCTGCATCACCCTGCCCAAATTAGCGACAATGCCAGACAAGCAAACTACACGCGTGATTGATATCCAATAATCATACGGATTTGTTTTTAGTGTTTTTATTGTTTTCAAATCTATTCTTACAAAATTCCTTATGATGGATTACTTGTAAAAATCTTGCGGAAAGTGGGGGATTCGAACCCTCGATACGCTTGCGCGTATACCGCATTTCGAGTGCGGCTCTTTCGACCACTCAGACAACTTTCCTTAAACCGACTGCAAAGATATACATTTTTTTTAATATATGCAAATATACGGTAATTTTTTTTGAAAAAATATTATTCTCCACGCATTTTGCTCAAGATAGTCAGGGCACCCGTAATCGTTTTCACTTGTTGGATCACGGCATAGCGTTTGCCTGTTGGTTTACCTTGTCGATCTTTGTCTTCTACCATACGGCAACGTTGAGGGCGCGAGTAGATAAACTCAATGATTTTGCCAAATGTATCTGATTGCCAATATTTCTCGCTCTTGGTGGTAAAGTACAAACTCAGTCGCTCTTGCTTGAGTATCACTTTTTCTATACCCAATTTGCAGCACAACCAACGCAATCTCACCACATTCAGCAGTTGCTCTGCCTCCTCGGGTAATTGACCAAATCGGTCAATCAGGCGCTTTTGATATTCGAGAAGGGCGTCTTCATTAGTCAGACTGTCTAATTCGCGGTACAAACTAATACGTTCGGCAATATTTTCGATGTAAGTGCTTGGAAATCCGAGTGATAAGTCGCTTTCCAGTTGGCTATCGTTGCACCATAATTTTTCATCACTCTGGCGGGTGGTTTGTTCGATACCAAAGGATAGATCCAGTTGCATCTCATCTTTCAACTCTTGCATGGCTTCGTTGAGGATGCGTTGGTATGTATCGTACCCCAAGTCGGCAATGAATCCACTTTGCTCAGAGCCCAACATGTTGCCTGCACCTCGAATATCCAAGTCTTGCATCGCCAATTGGAAACCTGCACCCAGTTCGGCGAAGGTCGTCAATGCATCCAATCTGCGGCGAGCATCGGATGTGAGTAGTTCTCTATCAGGAGTGATGAGGTAGCAATATGCCTTGCGGTTGGAGCGACCTACACGTCCGCGTAGTTGGTGCAAATCGGATAAACCATAGTGTTGTGCCGAGTGGATGATGATGGTATTGACATTGGAGATATCTACTCCCGATTCGATGATGGTAGTCGAAATTAGGATATCGTAATCGTAGTTGATAAAATCTTCCAATGCTTTTTCCATTTCGCCTTGAGGCATTTGTCCGTGGGCTATGATGGTGCGTGCATCTGGATAGAGCCGATGGATGCGTTGCTCAATGCGAGGTAACATCTCTATGCGGTTGCATACCACATAGATCTGTCCGTTGCGCTGCATCTCCAATTGTATAGCCTCCTTGATGATGTCCTCATCGTCTAGCGTAATTAGCTCTGTTTGAACTGGATAGCGATTGGGTGGGGGAGTAGTAATGACACTCAGGTCGCGTGCCCCGAGGAGCGAGAACTGTAGCGTTCGTGGAATAGGAGTGGCGGTCAGGGTAAGTACATCCACATTGGTGCGTAGTGCCTTGAGTTTCTCCTTGACAGCTACACCAAATTTCTGTTCCTCGTCTATAATCAGTAGCCCCAAATCTTTCCATGCCACTTGTTTGCCGACCAGCTTGTGTGTCCCTATCAAGATATCAATTTTACCATCTTTCAAGTCCGCTAATAGTTCTTTGACTTGTTTGGCAGTCTTGCCCCTACTAATATATTCCACGCGCACGGGGAAATCACGGAAACGCTCTTTGAAGGTGTTGTAGTGCTGCAATGCCAATACGGTAGTAGGTACTAATACCGCCACCTGTTTGCCGTCTGTAGCTGCTTTGAATGCTGCTCGCATCGCCACTTCGGTCTTACCAAATCCCACATCACCACACACTAAGCGGTCCATAGGCATCTTGCTTTCCATGTCATGCTTGATGTCTAAAGTGGCTTTCGCTTGGTCTGGAGTATCTTCATACAGGAATGATGCCTCCAGCTCGTGCTGCATATATCCGTCGGGAGAAAAAGCAAATCCAGCTTGCTGTTTGCGGGTAGCATACAGTTGAATCAAATCGCGTGCAATCTCCTTCACTTTGTCTTTGGTGCGCTCTTTCATGCGCTCCCAAGCACCCGAACCGAGACGCGAAATGGTGGGAGTACTACCATCTTTACCTTTGTACTTAGCTATGCGATGCAAGTTGTGGATACTGACAAAGATGGTGTCGTTGTTGCGATAGACCAGTTTGATGGTTTCTTGCGAACGACCATTGAAGTGGGTGGTTACCAAACCCGCAAACTGACCTATTCCGTGATCCACATGTACCACATAATCACCTACTTGCAATTGGTTGATCTCCTTCAATGTCATAATCGCTTTACCGCGACGTGCATTCTCCGAACGCATGGTCACGCGGTGATAGCGCTCAAATATCTGATGGTCGGTATAGCAGCAAATCTTAGCACCACGATCGATAAATCCCTCATGCAAGGTGCTATTGACAGCGGTAAAGGAGATGGGAGTGGTGTTTTGATTGTGAGCAATATCTTCGAATATGGACTTGAGTCGGTCGGTTTGCTTGACTTGCTCAGCAAGAATATAGATGCGGTACCCCTCCTTGATACGTTCGTTCAAATCATCCGTAAGCAAATCAAAATGCTTGTTGAAAGTAGGTTGAGGTAGGGTGTCAAAGGAGATGGTGTCGTATTGATTAAAGGTGGATTTGTTCCCGATTTCGATGGTAGCACTTTGTTCGATGGCTTTGGTCAATAATGTGGTATCTTGATTGGTAATCGTACCTTCATATTTATAACGAACGAGTGAAAAATCATTGCTTATCCACAAAGTGTTTTGCGGTAAATAGTCAATAATCAGTGTCTCTGTGCCATCGTTGGAGTTGGCAGATACGATATCCATCCTATCTACCTTATTTTGTGAGAGTTGTGTTTCTAATTCAAACTCACGAATGGAGTCTATCTCATCACCGAAGAAATCTATTCGAAAAGGAATATCATGTGCGTAACTATAAATATCTACTATTCCTCCGCGCACAGCAAATTGTCCAGGCTCATATACGAAATCTACTCGCTGAAAATGAAGTTCCAGGAGCATTTCTATAAGTTGCGAGATGGCTATTTCCTCGCCTACAGAGAGGGTGATGGTCTTGCCTTGAAGCGAATCGGGTTGAGGTACACTTTCTGCCAAAGCTTCGGGGTATGTCACAATGATTGGTTTATGTATCCTGCTTCCTGATTCCTGTTTCCTTCTTCCCAACAATGTCGTCAATACTTCCGTTCGCTGTACAGCCATTGCCTCGTCGATACCTCCTTGACGGCGACGATGTAGAGTAGGGAAGTAGTACACTTCGCTTTCGTTGCTAAGTGTCCGTAGATCAGCATATAAGTATTGGGCGTCATCCGCATTATCAAGGACGATGAAACATACGTTGCCTTTGTTGTGTGTATGCAGCCGAGAGACTAATGCGTTCAATATGAATGCCCTTGCAGAGGCATGCAACCCCTTGAGTAAAAGGTGTTTATTCCCCTTTTTACTCAATTCTTGCGTCAATACATCCAATTCCGGATGCATGCCAAATAGCTGTTGCAATTCGTTGATTTGCATACCCCTCGCCTCCAACCTTTAACCTCTAATCTCTAACCTTTCACCTCTAACCTCTCACCTAATCAATCTCATTTCCTCTTCTGTAAACTGTATATTATTGATCGCCTGTAGGTTATCATCCAATTGCTTGACGCTACTTGCGCCTACAATCACGCTCGTCACATCTTGTGCCAGCAACCATGAGATGGCCATTTGCGCCAATGTCTGTCCGCGTTCAGCGGCGATAGCACCCAAGCGCTGTGCGCGTGCTACGGCTTCGTCGGTCACTTGCTCTGGACGGAGGAAGACGTTCTTGCTTGCACGGCTACCAGCAGGGATGCCGTTGAGATAGCGGTCTGTCAATAATCCTTGCGCCAGAGGCGAGAAACAGATAAAGCCAGAACCATTTTCTGTAGCTACGGGCAAGTTCTCGTGTAAGGTCTCTGGGAAGATGATGTTGGCTTTGTATTGACTAATCACGCAAGGCACATGTGCAGCACGCAGATAATCATATGCTTCTTTCTGTTTATCAGCAGGATAGTTGCTTATTCCTACATACAATGCCTTACCAGCTCGCACGATGTCCACCAATGCTTGCATGGTCTCTTCGATAGGTGTTTGTGGGTCATAGCGATGCGAATAGAAGATGTCGAAATACTCCAATCCGGTACGCTTCAAACTTTGGTCGCACGATGCTATCATATATTTGCGCGAACCGCCATTGCCGTAGGGACCGTCCCACATCCAATAGCCTGCTTTAGAGGAAATCACCATCTCATCGCGATGGCTGGCTAAATCCTCACGCAGTACTTTGCCGAAGGTAATCTCTGCGGTACCTGGCGCAGGACCGTAGTTGTTGGCGATGTCGAAATGTGTCACGCCTTTATCCCATGCGTGCAATAGCATGGCGCGTGCTACATCTGCTGGATCTTCGCTACCGAAGTTATGCCATAAGCCCAGCGATACTGCCGGAAGTTTCAACCCGCTGTTGCCGGTGCGATTATACGCCATGGTATCATATCTTTTTTCACAAGCTTCGTACATAGTGATTTTCCTTTCTACATT
>CALCGX010000076.1 GCA_937901225.1 uncultured Bacteroidales bacterium
TGAAACCACTAACTAACACACAAAAACAACGCCTTCTGAAGGCTATTAAATACCTTGCATTGGCCATTGCTACTGCCATTGCGATGGCTCTAGGTCTTACCTCGTGTAATGTAACCCGCACTATCACCACCGAGAGCAAATCCCTCAATCAGGGTGATACAGCCATCATCATCCAGACAAAGACCATCGAGTCATACAACGCCAAAAAGAATTAGTATCTCCTTTGAAGAAAGAAATAGGATACAGATAGCGTGCTATGCGATAAAAAAGCAAAATGATAACCTAACGTATCTCTTAGGCTATCATTTTTCGCTTCATTTAGTCTTCGTGATTCAGCTGGGGCTCGAACCCAGGACCCCATCCTTAAAAGGGATGTGCTCTACCTGCTGAGCTACTGAATCCCACGTTTTAACGCACACTTTCTTGCGAAAGCGGCTGCAAAGGTAGTACATTTTTTTGGATTGACCAAATTTTTTAACAAAAAAGTGCTAAATTATGCCAAATTTATTGCTTAATCCAAAATATTTGCGTAACTTTGCACCAAATTCGGGCTTTTATGGACATACAACTGACTTACAACCGCAGGCAAACAAGCACCACCAAAGTGGGTAATATTGAAATCGGCAGCGAATACCCTGTTCGTATTCAAACAATGGCCAACACTTCCACCAATGATATCGAGGGAAGTGTCGCACAAGCCGAACGATGCATCGAAGCTGGTGCTGAATTGCTCCGCTTCACGACCCAAGGTCTTCGTGAAGTAGAATCCCTTGCACAAATTCACCATCACCTTATCGCCTCATCGCCTCATCGCCCTATCATCCCATTAGTCGCAGACGTGCATTTCCAATCCGATGTGGCAGATGCCGCAGCCAAGGTAGTTGAGAAGGTGCGAATCAACCCTGGCAATTATATTGACCCTGCCCGCAAGTTTAAGCAAATTGACTATACAGAAGAAGAATATCAATCCGAATTGCAGCGTCTTCGTGCGCGTTTCATTCAACTACTCAACATCTGCAAAGAGCACAATACCGCCATTCGTTTAGGCGTGAATCACGGCTCTTTGAGTGATCGTATCATGTCGCGATACGGAGATACACCCGAGGGTATGGTGGAGAGCTGTATGGAGTTTTTGCGCGTAGCAGTGGCAGAAGACTTCCAAGATATTGTGCTCTCCATCAAAGCCAGCAACACCCTCGTGATGGTCACTACCGTCCGTCTTCTCGTATGGCAGATGGCAGAAGAAGGCATGCAGTTTCCGCTGCATTTGGGCGTCACTGAGGCAGGTGAAGGTGAGGATGGTCGTGTGAAATCAGCCGTAGGCATTGGCGCATTGCTGGCAGATGGCATTGGTGACACCATCCGCGTGAGCCTAAGTGAAGCACCCGAGAAAGAATTACCTGTCGCTAGCGCTTTGATTGACTATTTTGCTAACACCCAAAGCATTCGCTATGCGCATGACACCCAAGTCCGCATAGAGAACGCCACCGTATATTTCTCCAATTCCGACACCGATTGGGCACTCTTTCAACTGCATGCCGCAGCCGAATGTGGTCGCCTATTGTGGGATCACCATTGTACTGAGTTGGTACTCAACAACAACCATTTCGCCGCAGAAGATTTGGAGCGCTTGAGCAAAGATATCCTGCAAGCAGCTCGTGTGCGTATGTACAAGACGGAGTATATCTCTTGTCCTGGTTGTGGACGGACATTATTCGATTTGGAGCAAACCATAGCCCAAGTCAAAGCAGCTACTGCTCACTTGCAAGGATTGAAGATAGGTATCATGGGGTGCATTGTGAACGGCCCTGGTGAGATGGCAGATGCCGATTATGGCTATGTAGGCGCAGGCCGCGGCAAAGTCAGCCTCTATCGTGGCAAAGAATGTATTCTCAAAAACATCCCCCAAGAGGACGCCGTCACCCAACTTCTCGCCCTGATTGAAGCTGACAAAAAATAATTTGCTATCCATACATCATTTGCTGTTAGGCACTTCGCTCCTAAGAAGTGCCTACTTTTTATACGCTAACACGTCCTTTTATATGTTGTACAACATGAAACGCAAAAACAACGACATAAAAATCATTTCACACTTGCAGTTATCAAAAAAAAGTTGTATCTTTGCGGGCTAAAAAAAGAAACACAACTAGACAAATAACTAAAATGCATATCATGAAAGAAAACAATTATTGTGTAATTATGGCAGGCGGCGTAGGAAGTCGCTTTTGGCCATTTAGCAGAAACGAAAAACCTAAGCAGTTTCTCGACTTCTTTGGTACTGGTCGGAGTTTGCTGCAAATGACCATTGACCGTTTTCGCCCTATCGTACCCATCGAAAACATCTTGATTGTGACCAACATCATCTATCGCGATCAGGTGTTGGAGCAAATCCCTGACTTGCACTCAAGTCAAGTGCTTTGCGAACCAGCAAGACGAAACACCGCTCCTTGTATCGCATATGCGATGGCACGAATCAAAGCTATGGCAATAAAGAAAGGTCAAGCCTATGCCAACATCGTTGTTGCAGCAAGTGACCACTTAATTTTACAGGAAGAGAAGTTTAGAGAAGTTATTTGCAAATGCTTCTCATTTATTGAGCAACATGACGCATTAGTCACCCTCGGCATGAAACCTACTCGACCAGAAACGGGATATGGTTATATCCAAATGGGCGAGCAAGTAGATGAGGATGGCATGTACAGAGTGCATGCCTTTACCGAAAAACCTAATCTGGAAGTGGCTAAAATCTTCGTTGAAAGCGGTGACTTCCTTTGGAATTCGGGTATTTTCATTTGGAATCTACACGCTATCGAAAGTGCCCTGCAAGAGCATATGCCCGAGGTGGCACAAAAATTCATGCAAGGAGCAGATGTCATGGGTACCGAACAAGAGGAAGCATTTATCCAAGAAATGTTCCCTACTTGTCCTAGTATATCCATCGACTACGGCGTTATGGAACATGCCAAAAACGTATGCGTCATGCCAAGCGATTTCGGATGGAGCGACCTCGGCACATGGGGTTCACTCTACGAACTCAGCGATAAGGACGAGCACCAAAATGTAACCCTCCATTCAGATGCCATCTATTATGACAGCCATGGAAACATTGTAACTTTGCCTAAAGGGCATTTGGCAGTGATTCAAGGATTAGAAGATTGTATCGTATCTGAATCCAATGGCGTACTATTGATTTGCAAACGCGCAGATGAACAACAAATCCGCCAATTCTACATGGATGCAGAATTGAAATTTGAAGGCAAGTTTAATTAAATTCCAAAATAATCTATGAGTTATTTGAATTTTGACAAGACATTGTTGATCAACCTTGAGCGCAGCTTGAGCAAGGAAATGATCCGCACCAATCGTGCAGGAGCCTACAACTCAACAACGCTCATCGATTGTAACACACGCAAATACCATGGGCAACTCGTATTGCCCTTGGGCGATCCATTGCCAGAAGGCAATTACGTACTGCTCGGCAGTCTAGATGAGACTGTGATTCAGCATGGTGCAGAGTTCAACTTAGGTATCCACCAATACGGAGAGAATACCTACATGCCCAACGGACACAAGTACATCCGTGAGTTTGATTGTGAAGTAATCAGCAAGACTACCTACCGCGTAGGTGGCGTAATCTTGACTAAAGAGCGAATGTTGGTTAGCTTCGAGCCACGTGTATTGATTCGCTACACACTGGTAGAAGCACACTCACCTACCACCTTACGCCTCAAACCTTTCTTAGCATACCGCAACACCAACGAACTCACCCAGGAGAACGACAACGCATGCTCAGACATGCGTGAGGTAGTCAATGGTCGCGTAGCAAGAATGTACGAATCATTCCCTGAGTTGTACATGCAATGTTCAAAGAAAGTAGAGTACACGCACGCGCCTGCATGGTATAAAGGTATAGAGTACATGAAGGAGCAAGAACGTGGATTTTCGTACAAAGAAGATCAGTTGGTCCCTGGTTGGTTTGAGATGCCTATGAAGAAGGGCGAGAGCGTAATCTTCGCTGCTGGTATCAGCGAAGTCAATCCAAAGACCCTTAAAGCACTATGGGAGAAAGAACTCAAGCGCCGTTCAGCACGTGATACCATGTTTGGATGCTTAAAAAATGCTGCTTCACAATTCTACAAACGAGAAGGCGACAAGTGCTACCTCCTTGCTGGTTATCCATGGTTCAAAGCTTCAGCACGTGAAGAGTTTATGGCAATGCCTGCGTGCACGATGGGTATCGGTCGCCCTGAGTATTGGGATGCGATTGTTAACAAGACTGCCACAGAGGAAGTGCGCAACTTCATAGAAGGTAGACCTTGTAAACTGACTGGTATGGACGAACCCGATGTATTGCTATGGTTTATTCATGCACTACAAGAATACGCAGCTTATACATCCATAGAAGAAGTTACCCGTCTATATGGTCAACTCATCATAGACATCATGTTGTTTATCCGCAGACAACAACATCCACGCCTATTCTTGCACAACAATGGTCTGCTGTGGGTAGATGGCAAAACACGTCCTGCTACATGGATGAACGCTGTAGAAGATGGACGTCCTATCACGCCACGTACAGGCTACGTGGTGGAAATCAACGCTTTGTGGTATAACGCACGACTCTTTACTGCTGACATCCAACGCCAATTGGGTAAGGAGCAAATTGCAGATTTGATGGAATACCAAGCAGAAATCACCAAGGATAGTTTCATCAAAACCTTCTGGAATGGCGTATACCTAGATGACTACGTGGATGGCGACTACCATAACAATGAGGTGCGCCCTAATCAAATCATCGCTGCTTCGCTACCATATTCTCCACTCGACCGTCGCCAATGTAAAGCAGTCGTAGATATATGCACTAAGGAGTTGTACACTCCTAAGGGATTGCGCACTATCTCGCCTAAGAGTGGCAACTACCGCCCAGTATATATCGGCGGACAATTGGAGCGCGACCGCAACTTCCACAATGGTCCAGTTTGGCCATGGACCATCGCTGCATATACTATCGCATACCTCAAGGTTTACCAACATTCGGGCGAAAACTTCATCCATCGTCTGCTGACTGGCTATGAGGCTGAGATGAGCGAACTATGTATCGGTACGCTCAACGAACTCTACGATGGCAACCCGCCATTCAAAGGACACGGAGGTATGAGTTATGCACCAAGCGTGGCATCCGTAATCAAAGTATATAACACCTTAAAACAATACGAATCCAAATGAAAGCATTGATGTTCGGTTGGGAGTTCCCTCCTCATATCCTTGGCGGTTTGGGAACAGCGAGTTACGGACTAACTCGCGGCATGGCGCAACAGGAGGACATGGAGATTACCTTCGTTATCCCAAAACCATGGGGCGATGAAGACCAGTCTTTCTTGCGTATCATAGGTGCTAACAGTGTACCTGTGGTATGGCGAGACAACAACTATGACTATGTGCGCCAACGCATGGAAGGTAAAATGTCGCCTGAAGAATATTACCACTTGCGCAACAATATCCATTATGATTATTCACGCATCGGCACCGATGATCTCGGCTGCGTAGGATTCTCTGGTCGTTATCCAGACAACCTGCTTGAGGAGATCGGCAACTACGAGGCTGTCGCCAGCGTATTGGCTTCTGCTTTGCAGTTTGATATCATCCATAGTCACGATTGGCTCACCTACCCTGCTGGCGTATTTGCTAAGCAGATATCAGGCAAACCACTCGTTATTCACGTACACGCTACTGACTTTGATCGTAGCCGTGGTAACGTCAACCCTACGGTATATGCCATTGAGCGTAGAGGTATGGACGAAGCCGACCATATCATGTGCGTAAGCGAACTCACTCGCCGCACCGTGATTGAGAAATATGGTCAGCCACCTCACAAGGTGAGCACTGTACACAATGCTGTAGAGCCATTGGCCAATCCTGATGAGTTTATCAAGCACGATCGTAAAGACAAACTCGTCACCTTCCTTGGTCGTATCACTATGCAAAAAGGTCCAGAGTATTTCGTAGAAGCCGCAGCACGCGTATTGGCTAAGACCGATGGCGTACGCTTCGTGATGGCTGGTAGTGGAGATATGATGAACAAAATGATTGACCTCGTAGCTCAACGTGGTATCGCAGACAAATTCCACTTCCCTGGCTTCATGCGCGGACGACAAGTGCAAGAGGTATTGGCTGATTCCGATGTGTATATCATGCCTAGTGTAAGCGAACCATTTGGCATTTCGCCATTGGAGGCTATGCAAGTAGGTTGCCCATCCATCATCTCACACCAATCGGGCTGCGCAGAGATTCTGTCGCATGCGATAAAGACCGACTACTGGGATATCGACGCTATGGCGGATGCTATCTATGCCATTGTGAAGTATCCTGCCATGTACAAGTCATTGCGCGAACTAGGTCGCGACGAGGTGAACAACATCAAGTGGTATGACGCAGGATTGAAAGTACGTCGTATCTACGACATGGTACTCGGTTGGTAACACTTAAAAACTTTTAAAACTCTTAAAACTTTTTCAACGATTAAAATCATACAGTCATGAAAAATATTTGTTTTTGCTTTCAGATGCACGCTCCTTACCGAATGAAGCGTTATCGTTTTTTTGAGATTGGTCAGGACCACTACTACTACGACGACATGCTGACCGAAGAGCATGTAATTTGGTTGGTCCACACCTCCTACATGCCTCTTTGCAGAACTTTGCAAGAGATGATTCGCCTATCCAAAGGTCGGTTCCACTGCGCTTTGAGTGTTTCAGGTGTCATGTTGGAGATGCTACAGCAGTACGCTCCTGAGATGATTGACGTGCTCAAAGACTTGGCTGACAGCGGTTGCGTAGAGTTTGTGGCCACACCTTACAGCCAATCATTGGCTACTGTCTATAGCGACACCGAAGCTGCAGAGCAGTTGCAATCGCAACAAGCTATGGTGAAACAACTCTTCAACCAACAATCCACCACCATCTGCAACACCGAGCTCATCTATTCCGACGAGATTGCTATCTCGCTCTACCAACAAGGCTACAAAACCGTGATGACCGAGGGCGCAAAGCACGTATTGAGTTGGAAGAGCCCTAACTACGTCTATAGCAGTGCATCTGCACCTAAAATGAAGATGCTCCTCCGCAACTCCTACCTCAGCGATGAGTTGGCATTCCATTTCGCAGACCCTGATTGGCACAACTATCCGATGGATGCTGAGCGATACATAGAGCAATTGGCTGCATTGCCAGAGGAAGAGCAAGTAGTCAACATCTGGGTAGGCGCAGAGACCTTCGGCATTCGCCAACACGCTATGACAGGCATTTTTGATTTCTTGAAGGCCTTGCCATACTTCGCTTTGGAGCAAGACATGAGCTTTACCACCCCAAGTGAAGCTGCCAAGAAACTCGCAGCTAAAGACGTGGTTGTGGCTCCATATCCTATCACGTGGGCAGGCGAAGCTAAAGATCTGAGCATCTACAATGGTAATGACCTCCAACAAGAGGCATTACAAAAGCTCTTCGCTGTAGCGGAACGCGTACACCTCTGCAAAGACAAACAACTCAAGCACGACTGGCTACTCTTGCAGGATGTCAATTACATGCATTATATGAACCACATCGACCAAGGTGCTACACACTACGAGTCCGCTTACGATGCGTTTATCAACTACATGAACATTCTCTCCGACTTCCTCCAACGTGTGGATGAGCAATACCCAACCACCATTGAGAACGAAGAACTCAACGAACTACTCAAGACCATCCAAAACCAAGAGAAGGAAATCGAACGCCTTGAAAAGCAACTTAATGAAGCTAAAAAAGCAGCTCCAAAGAAAACTTGTGCAAAGAAAGCTGAAAAGTAATCTTATTGATAAGAATAGTAAAACAATCGAAGGGTGTGCCAAGTGTACACCCTTTTATTCGCCTATTACAAAAGGTTTAAATGAAGCAATAAATAAATGTTGATGGTTTTGTTGTAGGTTTAACAAAAAAATCAGACATTCCGGATTTTACCTAAGTGTCTGATTCTTATTTTGTAGCGGGACCCAGGATTGAACTGGGGACCTCATGATTATGAATCATGCGCTCTAACCAGCTGAGCTATCCCGCCATGCTAAAAAGAAGTGTTCATCTCAAAAGCGGGTGCAAAGGTACAACAATTATTTGACTTGACCAAATTTTAGGTCATTTTTTTCACATTTTTGTCAAATATAGGTCTATTTTTCTCTTTTTTTACGCCGTTTGACAGGGAAAAATAGAGTTTTTTGACAAAAGATTTGCTTAAATAAAATAATTGTTGTACCTTTGCACGCTTTTTCGTGTAAAAGGCATACCATTAAATTATTTATTAACTCGGACATGCAACTCGTGCAGTTGTAGTCCACAAATAGCAACAAACAAATGGCAACAAAAATTCGTTTGGCTCGTCACGGTCACAAAGACTATGCTTACTACCACATCGTAGTAGCTGACAGCCGCTCGCCACGTGATGGCAAGTACATTGAGCGCATTGGCTCTTACAACCCAAACAACAACCCTGCTAAAGTTGATCTCAAGTTCGATCGCGCTTTGTACTGGGTAAACGTAGGTGCTCAACCTACTGACACTGTTCGCAACATCCTCTCTGGTGAGGGCGTTATGCTTATGAAGCACTTGAATGGTGGTGTAGCTAAGGGTGCATTCTCTGCTGAAGAGGCTCAAAAGCGTTTCGACGCTTGGAAAGCACAAAAGGATGCTAAGAATGGTAAGATCAGCCAAGCAGAGGCAGACAAGAAAGCTGCTGCTGCGAAAGCATTGCTCGCTCAAGAGGTAGAGACCAACAAGGCAAAAGCTGCTGAGGTTGCAAAGAAGCGCCAAGAGGCTGCTGATGCACTCGCTGCTGCTGCAGTAGAGGCAGCTCAAGAAGCAGCTGCTGCAGAGGCAGAGGTTGCTGCTGAGTAATCTAAGATTAAGGCTGTCGCCGAAAATAGAGTTCAAAACATGGTTTTGGACTCTTTTTTTGGACTTACAGGTGTAATTTGCTAATGGATTTCACACATCATATCATCATAA
Source organism: uncultured Bacteroidales bacterium (assembly GCA_937901225.1). Classification (GTDB taxonomy): domain Bacteria; phylum Bacteroidota; class Bacteroidia; order Bacteroidales; family Paludibacteraceae; genus Colicola. Next base: position 9,033 of record CALCGX010000076.1, read on the forward strand.
AACTATTATTTTATCAATCCACTATTGCATATTTACTAAATTTTCTGTACCTTTGCGCTCAAAATAAGAATAAGCATGAATCAGGAGGATTTTCCGATATTGAATGAACTAGTACATGGTCGCAAGTTGGTGTACTTAGATAATGCTGCCACCACGCAGAAACCACAGGTGGTACTAGATGCCATCACCGAGGCTTATAGCCATTGGAATGCCAACGTGCATCGTGGGGTACATCATCTTAGCCAAGTGGCTACACAAAAGCACGAGGAAGCACGTGAGAAAGTGGCTCAATTGATTCATGCCCATTCATCAGAGGAGATCATTTTCACTAAAGGTACTACAGATAGCCTCAACATGCTGGCGCGCAGTTTTGGTGATGCGATGGTGGAGCAAGGCGACGAGATTATCGTATCGCAATTAGAGCACCACTCGAATATCGTGCCATGGCAAATGCTTTGTGAGCGTAAGGGAGCTGTGCTAAAGGTAATTCCATTATGCGAGGACTTATCACTTGATATTGTGGCATTTAAAGAGTTACTGAGCGAGAAAACAAAGTTAGTGTCGATAGCACATGTAAGCAATGTATTAGGTACAATCAACCCCATAAAGGAGATTATTCGTTTAACACACGAGCGAGGCGCGGCTGTCTGCGTGGACGGAGCACAATCGGTGCCACACATGACGATGAATGTGCAGCAGTTGGATTGCGATTTCTTGGTAATGAGTGCGCATAAGATGTATGGCCCTACGGGTTTAGGCATATTGTATGGCAAGAAAGAGTGGCTAGATAAGTTGCCTCCTGCAGAAGGTGGGGGAGAGATGATTGAGCATGTGAGTTTTGAGAAGACAACGTATAATGTGTTGCCGTATAAGTTTGAGGCTGGTACGCCAAATTATGTGGGAAGCTATGCGTTTGGCAAATCGATTGACTATGTGCAAGAGATTGGTTTGGAAAATATTGCAAAGCACGAGCATGCGTTGGCGGAATATATTGAGCAGGAACTCAACAAGATTGGTCAAGTGAAAGTATATGCAGCAGGCAAGGAGAAAGCAGGTGCTGTGTCGTTTAATGTATATCGTGCAGATGGTGCATTGATTCACCCATTTGATGTGGGTGTATTGCTAGACCGTCAAGGAGTGGCAGTTCGCACAGGTCACCATTGTGCCGAGCCATTAATAGATTGGTTGGGAGTGCCAGGTACGGTGCGTGCTTCGGTAGGGTTATACAACACCAAAGAGGATGTTGACGTGTTTATTTCTGCACTTAAAAAAGCCATCATGATGTTAGAATGAGGTGGAGCGTGCTCATTTTAATGTGTGTAATGCAGTCAGCGGTCTTGGCACAAGACTCGCTGACTATTGTTTCATACAATGTGGAAAATCTGTTTGATTGTGAGCATGATACATTGAAGAACGACTCTTCGTTTTTGCCCCATGGTTTGCATCATTGGAATTATCATCACTATCAAACTAAATTGAATCGTATAGCCCAAGTTCTTGTGAATATATCAGGATGGGAGAGTGCTGCATTGGTGGGACTTTGTGAAGTGGAAAATAAACGTTGTCTTAGGGATTTATGCTATCGATTAAGGCGATTTCATTATCAATACGTTCACTATGAAAGTGATGATGAACGAGGTATTGATGTAGCATTATTATATGATAGCACTAAGGTGAAAATTTTAAATAGCAAAACTTTGTGTGTACCACTAGAGAATGACGTTACACGTGATATTCTATACGTAAAAGCATTGATAGAGGGTAAAGATACGCTGCATGCAATGGTTTGTCACCTGCCATCACAATTAGGAGGTTCAGCAACAACTTCCAAGAAGCGCCAAATAGCCAAACAAGTTATTCAAAACCAGATTGACACCATCCTGCATACTCATCCGAAGGCTAAAATCATAGTGATGGGAGATATGAATAGCGAGGCTATTGATGATTTACAACGCATGAACAACTTGATGATAGACTTAGAAAAAGAGGGAATTGGCACACATAAATACCAAGGAATGTGGTCGTGCCTCGACCAATTTTATGTTTCTTCTGCATTGAAAAATACTACAAGAGCAAGCGTATTTTCACCTAAATGGTTGTTGGAAGAAGATACTAAATACCTTGATTATCAGCCAAAACGTACTTACGTAGGATATCGCTACCACGATGGCTATTCTGATCACCTGCCTGTGGTGCTCAAAATCAAGTCTTCGTATATCAAATGATTATCTATCGTTTTAGGCTTACTTTTGAACACATACTTAGGAGCAGCTATACCCCCGCCTACCACTTTATCGCTTACCTCCACGTGCACCTCGTCATAAATACTAGACTCTATGATATGGTTCAATAAAGTTGCTCCTCCTTCCACTAAGATGGAGTGAATATTTTTGCTCGCCAAATCCTCCAAAATAAATTCCCAATTGGTATTTTCTCGATACACTATCGTAGGAGCATCTGCTGAATATAACCTACTATCTGCAGGAATTACCCCATGTCTATCAAGCGTTACACGCACGGGATTTCTACCGCTCCAATGAGTTGTCAGCAAACGAGGATTATCCAATAATGCGGTACGCGTTCCTACCATAATGGCCATATTTTCAGCACGTTGCTTATGAACCAACTGTTTGGTCAAAGGCGTTGAAATCACAATCGGGTTACCACTTGTGCGCGCTATATCGATATACCCATCTGCCGTTTCTGCCCATTTCAGAACAACATACGGACGTTTTTTCTCTTGCAAACAGAAGAAACGTTTATTCAATGCTTTACACTCATTCTCCAACACTCCTACAACAACCTCTATACCGGCGTTTTGCAGCATCTTCACTCCACGACCTGCCACCTGTGGATTAGGGTCAAGACAACCAACTACCACACGACCTATTCCCTTCCTAATAATCAACTCTGCGCAAGGTGGAGTCTTCCCATAATGGCTACAGGGTTCCAGACTCACATACAACGTACATTGTTTATAGTCGATACCTTCTGGATGTGCCTCTTCTGCACGAAGCAAACAATTGGGCTCTGCATGCGGACCACCATATTGCTCATGCCAACCTTCTCCTAAAATAATACCTCCACACACCAATACTGCTCCTACCATTGGATTGGGAGCTACATAATATGCACCCAATCTGGCCAATTGCAAGCAACGAGCCATATAAACAGTGGAGTATTGAAGATCTTGTGGCGACATATCTTTCATAGATTTCGCGACAAAGGTACAAAAAAAAAATGTATTTGCGCAAATAGTATATGGTTAATTAACGGATATATTTGCATTTTTGCTTTTTTTATACTACCTTTGCAGCATGAAAGAAATCGTATCACATATCGTTTCAGAACTCAAAGACTTTTACCCTCCGGAGGAGGTTCAAGAGTTAGCATATTGGATTATAGAAGAGACTACTGGTATCACACGAACGCAAATATACATGGGGCATCCAAAGAAAACAATCCCCAACCTGCCAAATATTCTCGAACAACTCCAACAGCATACCCCCATTCAATACATCTTTGGTCATACCCAATGGATGGGATTGGATTTGTGCGCCGATTCCTCCACATTAATCCCTCGCCCAGAAACGGCTGAATTGGTAGATTGGATCACTTCGTCCTGCGATGATAAAGCTCCTCTTCAAGTCCTAGATATCGGTACCGGAAGCGGCTGTATAGCCATTGCCCTCAAGCGGAAATGCCCTAATTGGCAAGTTCAAGGAGTGGATATCAGTGCAGAAGCACTAAGCATAGCTAAGGAAAATGGAGAAAGAAACAACGTGCAAGTCAGTTGGCAACAAATGGATATTCTTGCAGAAAAGCCCGATTTGAAGGACATTATAGTAAGCAATCCTCCCTATATATGTCACAAAGAAAAATCGCAAATGGACGAGCGCATATTGGCTCACGAACCACATACTGCATTATTTGTTCCTGACAGTGATCCTCTATTGTTTTATAGGCGTATAGCATCGATGAAATCGGCGAAAAGTCTATATTTTGAAATCAATGAAGCATATGGAGACGAAGTATGTGCAATGATGAAAACTCTAGGATATTCCGATGTAACCCTTAAATACGACATGTATGGTAAACCACGAATGGTCTTTGGACGAATTAAGGCATAAAGCAGAGGCCTACTGTGCAACTGCAGAACACTGCTGCTCTGAGGTGCATAACAAACTTCAGTTGTGGGGAGCAAACGAAGAATATGCTACAATTATCCTACAGCGATTGCAAGCAGACGGTTATATCAATGAATCACGCTATTGTCATGCCTTTGCACACGATAAAGTGGCATATCAAGGTTGGGGAAGAGTAAAAATTAAAGCTGCTTTATATGCAAAAAAGATACCTAATCTTTTGATTGAAAATGCTTTGAGCGAAATCAATGATGAGGAGTATCATGCCGTGTTATATCGAGTATTATCCACCAAACATCGTGCACTTAAACGTGATGCTATGGCACGCGAAAAACTAATTCGCTTCTGCCTACAGAGAGGATTTACTTACGATGAAATCGAATCTACCCTGCGAAAATTCACAAACTAAATAGATACTCCAACGCCTCGTCAATATCCCTTTCCGATACGTATTGATTAATTTCGGGTTTGCCTACAGCGCGAATCAGTGTGAAATTTGGTGTTCGATTGGCACTATTCTTTTTGTCTTGATACATGCGTTGGATGAGTTGTTCGCGCTGTTTGCAGTTGCATTGTGGTCTACCATAGTATTGCAACATGATTTGCGTTAGTTGTTGCAATACCTCGCGCGGACAGCCCAGCTTCACCACACTTAGATACACTTCTGCCACCATTCCCCATAAGACGCAGTAGCCGTGAGGTAGAGCATTGCGCTCTAATGCAGCCGATTCAATCGCATGTCCTACTGTGTGACCAAAATTCAGAATCTTGCGCACACCTGTCTCATGAGGGTCTTGTGCCACCACCTTTTCTTTGATTGCTATACTTGCCTGCAACACACCTGTGCTACCCAATGCCTCCACCAATTGCTCCTGAGGCAACTCCTCCTGCAGGAGTTGCAATAAGTTCACCCACTCCCTTTTGCTAGCAATCAACGCATGCTTGAGCATCTCAGCAAAACCACTCAGCAATTCCTCTGCAGGTAATGTACGTAGGAAATCAAGGTGAATCAGCGTAGCCAAAGGCGGTGTGAAAGTACCGATTGCATTCTTTACTCCCTTATAATCAAAACCTGTCTTTCCGCCAGACGATGCATCCACCATTGCTAGCAACGTGGTTGGGATATTCACAAATCGAATACCACGCATATAGGTAGCCGCAGCAAAGCCGCCTAGGTCTGTAATCATACCACCGCCTAAATTCACCAATACCGCCTCACGTGTGGCATGGTGTTTGAGCAGAAAATCCCAAACGAGTTGTACAGATGTCAAGTTTTTGGTCACCTCACCTGCTTCAAGCGTGAGCAAATGGTACGAAAAATTTCCGATGGATTCGGCGAAAAGTGGCAAACAATGTACTTTGGTATGACTATCTGTCAGCACAAACAACTGTCCTTTTGGGAGGTCAGAGAGTAGAGAGGAAAGTTGTGTTAGACTGTGTAGCATTGTCGTTTTTTGATTAAAAGTTTGCAAAGTTACGAAAAAAATTGTAACTTTGCACCCTAAATTAGAAAAATTATGCAAAAAAGAGTCTTTTTTACCATTTTGATGGTGTTTTTTGCCCTTACAACCATGGCTGAGGGCTTGACCTATCTCTCCACTGAAGATTTCAAAAAGAATGTGTGCTACTATGATCTTTCATCGGGTCAGCAACCTCAATGGAAATATATTGGCGACAAACCCTGTTTGATTGATTTCTCCACGACTTGGTGCGGTTGGTGCAAAAAGTTGCACCCCATTCTGGAGCAAGTGGCAAAGCAATACGAAGGCAAAGTTTATGTCTATACATTGGATGCAGAGAAGGAGCCTGAAGTCGCTGCTCTCTTTGGTGTCCGCAGCTACCCCACGGTCGTTTTATGCCCAATGGAAGGTGGCCCACGTGTCGCACAAGGTTATCGTGAACTTGACTACTGGCAAGAAGCCATCAAGCAAATCCTTGGCGTAGAATAATCGTTTTATCTAACAGCGGAAGCGGTCTAAAATCTAACATCTAAAATATGCAAGTCGAACTCATTCTCCTCGTTCTTTCATTGCTTTTTTTTGCGAGCATCTTCACCGATAAAATCGGCTATAAATTTGGTGTACCTGCCCTGCTATTGTTCTTGGCTGTAGGTATGCTGTTTGGTCCTGATGGCATAGGTCGCCTCATCAACGAAGATGGGGTTGGTTACATGCTCAATGTCGGTTCTGCCCAAGCCATTGGTACGATTGCACTATGTATCATCCTCTTCTCGGGTGGTTTGGACACTAAGCTATCCGACATCCGCCCTGTGATGGTACCTGGTCTTACTTTAGCTACCATTGGCGTACTTATTACGATGCTCGTTACTGGTGTGATTACGTACTATGTTTTCGGTTGGCTGCATTCTGTGGCAAGTGTCAGCATTGCAACTGCCCTATTGATGGCATCCACTATGTCTTCAACTGACTCTGCGTCCGTTTTCTCTATCCTTCGTACCAATAGCATTGGTCTTAAGCACAACCTCCGTCCGCTGTTGGAGTTAGAGTCTGGTGCCAATGACCCAATGGCATACGTGCTCACTACCACTATGATCGGCATCGTCACCGCAGCTGGCAATCAGGTCACAGCATTGTCTGTGGTGCAAGACATTGTTATCCAGTTGATTATGGGTGCAGTCTTGGGCTTTATTTTTGGTAAAGGTATTGTCAGTATCATGCGTAAGGCGGATTTGGGCAACGAATCGCTCTACCCCATTATGGTACTCACGGCATGTATCTTTATCTTTAGTATCACCTATTTCTTGAAGGGTAATACCTATCTCGCCGTGTATATCGGTGGTCTTGTGATTGGTAATAGCAAGTTCACTCGCAAACGCCAAACGCGCAGTTTCTTCGACGGACTCACTTGGCTCAGTCAATTAGTCATCTTCCTTGTCTTGGGTCTGATGGTACGCCCACATGAGCTCTTCCGTCTTGAAGTTTGGTTGCCTTGTCTCATTATCAGCATTGTGATGATTTTTATCTCGCGTCCTATATCTGTCTTCCTTTGTATGTTGCCTTTCAAGCAATACAAACGCCAAGACAAATTGATGCTCAGTTGGGTGGGATTGAAGGGCGCAGTACCAATCATCTTCGCCATCATGTGCGAAGCAAACGATGTGCCTCATGCGGACTTGATTTTTAATATCGTCTTCCTCTGCACCATCGTGTCGCTCATTGCGCAGGGCACTTCGCTCTCAGTTGTGGCTAAGAAACTCAAACTAGCGACACCACCTGTAGAACTCAAGAAACTTTCGCATTTTGATATTGACCTGCCTGAGGAAGTGGAATCTTCTGCTACGGAAATTGAAGTCAAAGAGGATATGCTCGCTCATGGCAATATGCTCAAAAACCTCATTTTCCCTGATAAGACCTTGGTCATTATGGTGCGTCGTGGTGAAGATTTCTTTGTACCAACGGGCAATTCCGAATTGGAGGTTGGGGATCAATTGTTGGTAATTACCGACAACGATGCCATGCTCGCAGCTCAGTATATTGAGGAAACAAATGAGGAGGAGAGCAAGCATTGGGGCATGCAGCTTATCAACAACACTTGGGATTTTGCCAAACAAAAATGGCAACAACTCGTTGCTGGTAAAAAGAATTAAAACCTGTCATATCATGAAACACAACCCATTTATTATCGTCGCATTATTTAGTTTTGTATCTCTTTTCTGGGGATGCCAATCGAGCGACATTTACCAACCATGGTCTAAAGAAAAAGCAAAAACTTGGTACGCAGAGCACCCTTATCGAGCTGGATGTAATTTCCAACCTAGCACTGCCATCAACCAAATTGAGATGTGGCAATCCGCCACCTTCGATGCGGCTACTATTGACCGCGAATTGGGATGGGCAGAGGATATCGGCCTCAATGTCATGCGTGTGTATTTGAGCAGCGTGGTATGGCAAAACGAACCCGAAGCTTTCATACAGCACATGGGTGAATACCTCACCATTGCTGACAAACATCATATCAAGACGTTATTCGTTTTCTTTGACGACTGCTGGAATCCCGAATCTACCTATGGCGAGCAACCAGCTCCCAAGCCTGGTATCCACAACTCTGGTTGGGTGCAAGACCCTGCTGTTAGTTTGCGTGCTGACACAGCAACTCTGTTCCCTATCCTTGAGGCATATGTCAAAGATGTGATGACTACTTTCAAAGACGACCAACGTATCTGGATGTGGGACCTCTATAATGAACCTGGAAATACTAAACACAAATTGACATCTATGCCGCTCCTGCGCAATGTCTTCCGTTGGGCACGCGAATGCCAAGTGAGCCAACCGCTGACTGTCGGTGTATGGTTTATGGAATGTCCTGAACTCAACCAAATCCAATTGGCCAACTCGGATATCATCTCCTATCACAATTACAGCAACCCTGATATCCATCGCCAATGCATTGATTCGCTCCGCAAATACGACCGTCCTATGGTCTGCACCGAGTATATGGCACGCCGCAATGGCAGTTATTTCCAAACGATTCTCCCACTCCTGAAGGAGAACAACGTTGCAGCTATCAACTGGGGATTTGTTAGTGGCAAGACCAATACCATCTTCGCGTGGGACGAGCCTATGCCTGATGTTCAAGAGCCTCCTTTGTGGTTCCACGATATCTTCCGCCAAGACCATACGCCATTTAGTCCAGAAGAAGTAAGTGTCATCCAGAGTATCATGCTCCAATAATCCGACGATTGTATGACTACCTATATCAAGGCACTAGCCGCTTGCCTACTATCAATCGCTATGGTGGGTTGTACTATCCAAGAACGCCCTACACAAAGTGGTTTGCTGCGCAGTAATTTCCAAATCGAACATATGGGTATGCAGACCGATCTCTATACCCTCACCAACGACAATGGCATGGAGGTATGTTTCACCAATTTCGGCGGACGCATCGTCAGTATCCTTGTGCCTGACCGCCATGGCAACATGCTCGACGTCTGCCTCGGCCACGACTCTATTGCCGACTATATCCGCTATGGCTATCAGGGCTGCAATTTCGGTGCACTTATCGGTCGCTATGGCAACCGTATCAAGGATGGCATGTTCACATTAGATGGCATCGCATACCAATTGCCTCGCAACAACGATGGCAACTGCCTGCACGGTGGCGGCGACATCGCTTTCCACAACCGCATGTGGCAAGCCCAACCTATCAGCAATAGTAGCATCGCCTTCACCACCATCAGTCCCGATGGCGAAGACGGCTTCCCTGGCAACCTATCGGTCAAGGTCACCTATACACTCACCAACGACAATGCCATCTCTATTGCCTACGAAGCCACTACCGACAAGCCTACTGTCATCAATCTCACCAACCACTGCTACTTCTGCCTCAGTGGCGACCCAAGTCGCGACGTCATGGATGAGATATTATACCTCAATGCCGAGGCATACACCCCAGTAGATGCCAATGTCGCTGTAACAGGCGAGATTGCTGCGGTAGAGAATACTCCCTTCGACTTCCGTACCCCTACCCGCATAGGCGACCGAATCAACGACACTACCCACCAGCAGATTGTCAACGGACGCGGATATGACCACAACTGGCTGCTCAACACCCATGGCGATATCAATGCCGTGGCAGCCACTTTGTATGACCCTACAACGGGCATCGAAATGACTATCCATACCGACCAACCGGGTGTGCAGTTCTATGCTGGCAACTTCCTTGATGGCAGTTTCATGGGAAAAAAAGGCGTGGCATACCCTCTCCGCAGCGGTTTGTGCTTTGAGACGCAACATTATCCAGATAGTCCCAACCAACCTGCTTTCCCAAGTACCACTTTGCGTCCAGGGAAAACATATACCACTTCTACCATCTATCAGTTTGATATTAATTAGAGATGGATTTGCGGAGTTTGATCCATGCAATGCCAGCACCTGCGTTGATTATCAAGAAGACCAAGAAGAGGAATATTGAAAAGATATTGCCTATCAAGAAATACAATACGATGCCCGATAAAGCATACAATACCCACCATACCCAAGCATCGATCTTTTGATAAATAAGAATGAAATTTGCCAATGTGGAAGATGCTATCATGAGTCCGCCCATGAGCTTGATGAATATATTGTCTGTCCAAGCATCCTGCTGGATGACCAATGTTGCCAATACATAATCTCCCATAACGACTATTAGCAAGATGAATAGGGATAACCATTGTAGATGGCGTGGCAACCATTCTGGCACGAAGGGCTGGTCTGAAGATTGAGGTTGCAAAGCTAATTTGCGCCAACGCAACAAGGAGGATAGCAAGAACGGCACGAACACAACCAACTGCAAGACAACCAAGTCCAGGTTACCCTGCAAATAGAATTGCACCGACAGCAACAATGCCATTAGTATTCCACCGTAGAAGCCCGTATAATTCTTTGGGTCGCGGATAGTCAGCACATACGCCGTACCCATCACGCTGGCAGGAATACCGACGATGAAAGCCAAGTCGTGCCATTGGAGTAATATGCCACGGAGCGAATGCACGAGCCACTCGATTATATATAAAATAAGGAATAAGACAGCGTAGATGCCGAGAGAAATGAGTACTTGTTTGCCGAAGGCTTTCCAAAGAGTCTTTTTCATGGGGTAAAGGCGACTACGTCGCGGTGTAGGGTTAAAGGCTAAGAGACAAAAAAGGCGAGCATAATGCTCGCCTTTTTGCTGTCGTATTAGTTACGCTTGCGGTTACCGTAGCGAGACATGAACTTGTCAACGCGACCTGCGGTATCCACGAGTTTAGACTTACCAGTGTAGAATGGGTGACTGGTGTTGGAGATCTCCAACTTGATCAATGGATAAGTAGTGCCATCGATCTCGATGGTGTCCTTCGTATTAGCTGTAGAGCGACTGAAGAACTGTGTACCATCGGACATATCTTTGAAAACTACAATGCGGTAGCTCTCTGGATGAATTCCTTTTTTCATAATTCGTTTTCCTTTCTTTAGCGCTTATTCAGCAACAACGTTCAACTTAATTTCAGCCTTAACCTCGCGGTGAAGTTTAGCAGTAGCAGTAGCCTCGCCAAGAGTCTTCACAGCCTCGTCGATAGTGATCACCTTCTTGTCGATCTCGATGCCTTGAGCAGCCAAAGCCTCAGATACTTGAGCGGTAGTGATAGTACCGAAGATCTTGCCATCCTCATTTGCCTTAGCAGAGAGGGTGATAACGGTGTTAGCCAATTTCTCAGCCAATGCTTGAGCGTCAGCGAGCAATTTAGCCATCTTGTGAGCTTGTTGTTTGAGGTTCTCAGCCAATTGTTTGCGGTTGCTATCGTTAGCAATCACAGCCAAACGGTTAGGGATGAGGTAGTTACGACCGTAACCATCTTTTACCTTAACGATATCGTTCTTGTAGCCCAAGTTAGCTACGTCTTGAATCAAAATTACTTCCATGATGTTTCCTTTCTGATTAAATAGTTAATGATTCAAATTATTTCATCATATCGGTTACGTATGGGAGCAAAGCCAAGTGACGTGCTTTCTTCACGGCTTGAGCCACCTTGCGTTGATACTTCAAGCTTGTACCTGTGATACGGCGAGGAAGGATCTTACCTTGCTCGTTGAGGAACTTCTTGAGGAACTCAGGATCTTTGTAGTCGATGTACTTGATGCCAGACTTTTTGAAACGGCAGTACTTTTTCTTCTTTGCCTCGTTTGTTTTTGGGGTCAAATAGCGGATTTCGTCATTTTGTGCCATGATTAAGCCTCCTCTTGTTCTACTGGTTTAACATTTGCGTTACGACGCTTTTGAGCGTACTCAAATGCGTACTTGTCAAGACGGGTAGTGAGGAAACGCAACACGCGCTCATCACGACGGAATGCTGTCTCGAGCTTTGCAATCAACTCAGGTTCTACATCAAATTGCAGCAAGGCGTAGAATCCCGTTGTTTTGCCTTGGATAGGGTAAGCCAATTTCTTCAAACCCCACTCCTCACGGTTAAGAATGGTACCGCCATTCTCCACGAGAAGTTTCTCGAATTTGTCAACCGCTTCCTTCATCTGTGGTTCAGACAAAACGGGAGTCAACACGAAAGCGGCTTCGTAATGATTTAACATAATGTTTGATTAGTTAATTAAATTGTTAATAATTAGTTATTTATCGCTTTATTCACGGCGCTCACACACAACGGTGTGTACGCAAACGCGCGAAAAAGCGTGCAAAGGTACTGCTTTTTTTTTGATTGACCAAATATTTTGGCATTTTTCTTACTTTAACAAGTATTTTTTGCCATTTTGGATTACTATGCCCTTGTAATTTTGTCCTACTGGACGGCCTAATAGATCGTACATCTGTGCATTTTCAGGGGTTAGCACCACTTGGTCAACAGAAGTGCCTACGCCACCCTGCTGTTGCCAAATAGCATAGAGCACGCCTTCGAAAGTCTCGTTGATCTCGGTAACGAAATTGGTACCTTCAGCATTGGTGGACCACCCCAGGAAAGTATATCCCTGTGGATGCGTAGGTGTAGGCAATACGTAGGTAGTATATACCAATTTTGGCAACACATTGGTGGTGTGCGTTTGCTGATAAACCTTGCCCCAAACAGAAGGTTGTCCTGCTGTGGAGAAGTCGGCAGTAGCTGGATATTTATCATACTGCATCTGCACAAAGAAAGCAGCGGTAGAATAACGCCATTGAGTGGAAGTAGCATTAGTAGCATTGATATCATCGTTTAACTCCGCTACTGTACGTGTTGTTCCATCTATACCTACTATTATTTCGCCCACTTGAGCATGTTGCACATCCTGAATATAGGATTTGAGCCATGACCATTTAGATAGCGCGTAAACTGTTGTAACATTGTCTGCGAGCAAAGACAAACAAATCGTATTCATAGGCCTATCTTCCTTTTTGATTGTGGAGAGCGAATCCAACATGGTGACATTGGCATCTACTTTAAATTCTGCCCAAAGTTGCTCTTGCGTAGGAGCTGGCATAGGGATATTTTCAACGATACCGCCATTGAGGTGCCAGTGGATGCGTACAATATCCCATTTGGCGTACAATGTACCAGCCCAATGAGCAGGAATAGATGTCAGAGGCGAGCCTAAGAAAGCTGCGTTGTCATACCAACCCAGAAAATCATAACCTTTCGGATGAGTAGGAGTAGGAAGTAGATAGTCAGAATCAACATGGGTAGGCAGTGAGTCAATGGTGTATACTTGCTGGTAAGCACTTCCCCACGCAGAAGGCTGTCCAGCTGTGGAAAAGTCTGCAGCTGCTACTTTCTGATTGTCAGTAACAGTACCATCGTTGCTGTTGAAGAATGCATGTGCATGCCAACGCCAGTTCTTTTCATCAACCTCTGCCATATCCGTACTTAACACATAGCCTTGTGAGGTTGCGACAGAGAGGATGTAATCACCCAGCCACTTGTATGCTGAATTGGGGTCGGTCATAATCGCTTGCATGGTATATGCAGCAAAAGTTGCTACATTTTTTACCCCATGTGCTAAAGATCTAGATTCGTTGTAGTATTCGTTGTAGTAAGGTTTGAAGGCAGTCCATAGCGAATCATTGGTAGGAACAGTCGCAGGAATACTCTCAACGACACCGCCATTGAGTTGCCATGTTATTTGTGTAGCAGTAGAGTCGGATGGATTAGGCTCCTCGGGTTGTTCGGTATAGATTGCGGCGGCATGCTCTACACCAAAGCGGTCATAAGCACATACGGCAATATGATAGGCCGCGGTATCTATTCCGCTGATATTGAAACTCTTGCCATATACCACTCGTTGGAGATATGTTGGATTAGCTTGGGCAGCGTCTAAGGTCATGGTTTTAGGATAGACATAGAGCGTGAAGCGTGAAGCCGTAGCATGTTTCCATGTGAGGGTGGTGCTTGATATTGTGAGGTTGGTTGGTGCAGATAAAGCTGTTTTTGACTTCCAATCCATGGCTGGAGGGAGGGCTTTGTATGAGAAATGCGATTGTGCCAATTGGTCGTACATCTTGCAATAAGCAGTAGTGTTGTAGAACACCGATCCTGTATAACCAGAGGAGAGATTGGCACGGTTGGCATCAATTTGCTTTTGAATTTCGCCAACACCTGCATCATAACCCTTATAACCATCGTAAGCGTGATATGCTGCTTGAGAAATGAAGAAATGCACCTTCTTGCCATCAGGCAATTGGTTGGAGAAGTGTTCGCAGACATCTTTAGCCCACCATTTGCAGAGTACATCATAATCTTGTGCGGCAATGTTGGTGGACCAATAAAGTTGTGGATTAACATAGTCCACATAACCATTCTTCACCCATTCTACAGGATTGCAGGCTTGCACCTCGTAGTCATCCAAACCGCTAATGCCACTTGGCAATGTCAATCCGTATGCTTGGGCCGCTTTCCTTTGCGTACTCCATATACCAAACGAACCCATGCCAAAACGCACCCAAGGTTTGACTGATTGAATGGTATCATATAATGCTTTTAGACATGCGTCCACATTGCTGCGGCGCCAGTCATCATCGGTTCTGCCATCTTGATTGACGTCCACGACATTGTTGGGCTTGTATTTGGATTTGGAATCCGCATCTTCTGTGGTGGTTCCGCCATATGGATAGAAGTAATCATCCATAACAATGCCATCTACATCGTAGTTATTCACAATCTCCATCAATACCTTGATAACGTATTCACGTGCTTCAGGATACCCAGGGTCAATGATCTGACCAGAGAACGAACCGTTGTTATATTTGATAATCCATTGACCAGCATTTTGCCATATCTTATCCGATGTTGAAATCGTGCCCGAACTTGTTACACGGAAAGGATTGACCCAAATATGCAATTCCAGTCCACGTTTGTGCGCTTCTTCCACAGCGAATGCCAAAGGATCATATCCAGGGTCTTTACCACGCTCTTCGGTTAAAGCTCGTGACCATGGCTCATACGAGGATTTATACATCGCATCGCACATGGAACGAACTTGCATGCATGCAGCATTCATATTTCCTGCTACCAACTTGTCAAAGATATCTGTCAATTCTTTTTGTTGTTGGGTGCGCGAGGATGCATTTTTGATGTAGGTTTTTGGCCAGTCGATATTCTCTACGGTTGTAAACCACGTAGCACGAAACTCGTGCTTGGGATTTTGCGCTAAACCGACTTGCCAAGAAAAGCAAAGGATTAGGCATAGTGAAAGGAGTTGTTTTTTCATGATTCTTGTGGATTAAGTATCACGTTTTCGAATGGTGAATTACAAGTTTTCAAGGAGAATCTTCTCCATGATAGCATACGCCTCTAAGTTGGGATGAACGCCATCCTTGGCATATTTTTGTGGCAAGCCGCCACGCTCATCTACAAGGGCAGAGTGGTAGTCGATGTAGGTGATTTTGTTGGCTTTAGCATATGCCTTGATCATCTCGTTGAGGCGTTTGATATCCTCTGCAGGTTTCATTTCGGGACGCCATTTGAATGCCGCAGCAGGCAGGCAGGAACAAAGCACAGGGCGAATCTTGTTTTGCTTTGCCAACTCGCACATGGATTGGATATTTTGCAAGATATGCTCATGAGCGATATAGCCATTGTTTTGCGCGATATCATTGGTGCCCGCCATGATAACTACTATTTTAGGGCGGAGCTCAATGACATCCGATTGGAATCGACAGAGCATTTGTGAAGTGACCTGTCCGCTGATTCCACGCCCGATGAAATCGTTGTTTTTGAAGAATTCCGGGTGGAATTTTGCCCAATTATCTGTAATGGAATTACCCATGAGAACTGCTTTTGGGCGGGCAGTGATAGAATCGTTATCAGCAGCATAACGATCGTGCTGTGCCCAATCGCTTTGAGCCAAAAGTGTAGCTGCAATAGCCACAAACAAAAGAGAAAGTAAAATGCGTTTCATATTTGTTGGTTCTTGTACGATTTTATGTTTGATTGTACGAGTATTCTACCGATGAAATCGGATAAAATCGCCTATTTGTAATTGAAAGAATAGGATAGATATTAAGATTATTTTTTGTGTAATTGCGAGATGATAAATCCGCGCAAAGTGGATGATGGTTTGGGATAGGATTGAGGATGACGAGTCACATCTTTTAGGTACTCGTCATAACGCGTTTGCCATTCTGCACGAAGTTCTGGAGAATGGAGTATCACGCTCGCTTGGCGCACGCAATCTCCAAAATTTTTGCGCATTGAGTTTTGATTTTCAGTAGGTTCTCCTTTGAATGGATGGATAACTTTATACACATGCGTTTTGCCATTTCGAGTGCGGAAACATGAGCCGTCTTCTTTAACAATCGCTCCAGAGATGGAAGCAATAGGGTGAATAGGTGTAACTTTTGCCATAATAATTCTAATATTGATAGGTTAATGATTGCTTAAAGGTAGCATTATGTTACGTATATCCTACGTATATGTTACGTATATCCTACGTAATTGAAAAGGGATTGCAAAGGTAAAACATTTTTATGAGATACACAAATAAATCCTAAAAAAACGTATTTTTTCATAAAAAACGGCTATTTTTTTGCTCATGTCAAAAAAAAATAGTACTTTTGCACGCTTAATATGGACACGCGCAGGCGCATATTGGCATGCACGCAATGTGAGCATAAGGAAACGTATGTGCGAAAGAAAGCAATATTAGTAAACTATAAAAATAATTAATATCCACATAATGAAACATTTTAACGAGTACAAACAACTGAATTTGGCAGAGGTGAGCAAGGAGATCCTTGAGCAATGGGAGAAGGAAGACTTGTTTCACAAGAGTATCGAAACACGCGAAGGTAATCCTTCGTTCTTATTCTTTGAGGGGCCTCCTTCAGCAAATGGTATGCCGGGTATTCACCACGTGATGGCTCGTACAATCAAAGATACATTCTGCCGCTTCAAGACCATGCAAGGCTATCAAGTGAAACGCAAAGCAGGTTGGGATACTCATGGTTTGCCAGTAGAGTTGGGTGTGGAGAAATTGCTAGGTATCACCAAAGAGGATATCGGCAAGAAGATTAGCGTGGACGAATACAACGCTGCATGTCGCCGCGAGGTGATGAAATACACCCAAGAATGGACGAATTTGACTAAACAAATGGGTTATTGGGTGGATTTGGAGAATCCATATATCACCTACGATAATAAGTTTATCGAGACCTTGTGGTGGTTGCTGAAGCAACTCTATCAGAAGGGCTATCTCTATAAGGGCTACACTATCCAACCATACTCGCCAGCTGCGGGTACGGGGTTGTCATCGCATGAGTTGAACCAACCAGGTTGCTACCGCGATGTAAAGGACACAACGTGTACGGCGCAGTTTAGGCTATTAGGCGATAAGGCGATGAGGCTATTAGGTGAGGAAACTCCGCTCTATGCTCTCGCATGGACGACTACGCCATGGACATTGCCAAGTAATACTGCGTTGTGCGTAGGCCCAAAGATTGACTATGTGATCGTGAAGGGTGAGAATCCATATACCAAGATTGAGGCATATTACTTGCTGGCTGAGGCACGTTTGGCCGCATACGCCAAGGAATTGGGTGAGGAGCCTGAGGTGCTTTGGCGTGGTAAAGGTACCGACCTTGAGGGTGTTCAATACGAGCAATTGATCCCATGGGCTAATCCAGGAGAGGGCGCATTTAAGATTATCTTGGGCGACTATGTGACGACCGAAGATGGTACAGGTATCGTGCATATTGCGCCTACTTTTGGTGCGGATGATGCGTTTGTGGCGAAGAAGGCAGGCGTGCCAGGTATGGTGTTTATCACCAAGAAAGGTGAGCAACGTCCTATGGTGGATATGACGGGTAAATTCTTCAATATTGCCGATTTAGACGAGGATTTTGTGAAGAATCAAGTGGATGTGGCGGCATATGAGCCATGGGCTGGACGTTATGTGAAGAATGCCTATGACGCGAACTTGACGGACAAAGACGAGACTTTGGATGTGAGTATATGTATCTGGCTGAAAGGCGAGAACAAAGCGTTCCGTATTGAGAAGCATGTGCACAATTACCCACACTGCTGGCGTACCGATAAACCTGTGCTCTACTACCCACTCGACTCATGGTTCATTCGCTCTACACAAGCGCGTGAGGAGATGATGGCGCTCAATGATACGATCAACTGGCAACCAGAATCTACTGGTACTGGTCGTTTCGGCAAGTGGCTCGAAAATCTCAACGATTGGAACCTCTCTCGTTCACGCTATTGGGGTACTCCATTGCCAATTTGGCGCACCGAGGACGGACAAGAGGAGATTTGCATCGGTAGCATCGCAGAACTGATGGTAGAGATTGAAAAGTCTATCAAAGCAGGCTTTATGACTGAAAATCCATTTGCTAAGCACGTGGTGTGTGATTATTCCAAAGAGAACTATGACCCAAGTGTGATTGATTTGCACCGTCCATACGTGGATTATATCGTGCTCTGTTCGCCAAGCGGTAAGCCTATGAAGCGCGAGTTGGATTTGATCGACGTATGGTTTGACTCGGGCGCTATGCCATATGCGCAGAATCACTATCCATTTGAGAATCAAGACGCACCACGTACAGCGGACTTTATCTCTGAGGGTGTGGATCAAACACGTGGATGGTTCTTTACCTTGCACGCAATCCATACGATGATTGAGGGTAGTGTGGCTTATAAGAATGTGATTAGCAACGGACTCGTACTCGATAAGAACGGCAACAAGATGTCTAAACGTCTGGGCAATGCCGTGGATCCGTTCGGTGCGTTGGATAAGTACGGCGCAGACGCTGTGCGCTGGTATATGTTGACCAACTCCAGCCCATGGGAGAACCTGAAGTTCGACCCAGAAGGTGTGGATGAGATTCGCCGTAAGTTCTTTGGAACATTGTATAACACCTATGGCTTCTTTGCACTATATGCCAATGTAGATGGTTGGAACCAAGAGCAAGGAACCAAGAACCAAGATTTGCAAGAGATTGATAAATGGGTATTGAGCAAGCTCAATTCGCTCGTTAAAGAGGTGACTGCAGCATATGAGGCATACGAGCCAACGAAGGCAGGCCGTGCGATCTCGGACTTTGTGCAAGACGATTTGAGCAACTGGTATGTTCGATTGAACCGCAAGCGTTTCTGGGGCGGTGAGATGGATGCTGACAAACAAGCGGCATACTATACCCTTTACACCTGCCTCAAGACGGTAGCACAGTTGATGGCACCAAATGCTCCATTCTATGGCGACCGCCTCTATCGCGATTTGACCGATGAAACCGTGCATTTGAGCACATGGCCGGTGGCAGACGAGGCGATGATTAACCTTGAGTTGGAGCGCAGCATGTCGCTCGCGCAACAGGCCACCTCTATGATTCTCTCGCTCCGCAAACGTGCAGAGAAGAACGTGCGCCAACCACTTCAAAAAGCCGTTATACCAGCTCCAGATCAAGAGACGTTGGAAGCTTTGCTTCGCGTGGAGGATTTGATCAAGAGCGAGGTGAATGTGAAAGAGATGGTGATTGTGCGAGCAGAAGATTCTGAGATTAAACTTGTGAAGAAGATTAAGCCAAACTTCAAGGTATTGGGCAAGAAAGTGGGCGGCATGATGAAGCAATTGGCTGCTGCTATTGCCCAAATGAGCCAAGAGGATATTGCTGCGTTTGAGGCTGCAGGTACATTCACATTGTGTGATTATGCCTTGGTGGCTGAGGATGTGGATATCATTACTGAAGATATGCCAGGTTGGTTGGTAGCCAATAATGGTGTGATTACTATTGCATTGGATATCGAATTGACTCCAGCGTTGATTGAGGAGGGTATTGCTCGCGAATTGATCAACCGAATTCAGAACTTGCGTAAGTCTTCTGGTTTGGAGATTACCGACCGCATTACCGTGCAATTGGAGAATCGTGAGGAGATTGCTGCTGCGGTGAAGAATTGCAACGAGTATATTGCTTCGCAAGTATTGGCTACCTCACTCGTTTTGGTGGATGGTTTGGTCAACGGTACTATACTTGAGATGGATGGATATAATGTGAACTGTATAATTGAAAAAGCATAATATATGAAAAAAATCGTATTTTTGAGCATGATGCTCGTATCGCTTATGGCATGTAATAAAAATGAAAACCCATTGTTGGTAGAGCAAGATACCCCATTTGGTGTACCTGCTTTTGATAAAGTAAAAATTGAGCACTATATGCCAGCTTTCGAGCAAGCCATTGCTGAGAACGAAGCTGAGATTGCTGCTATTGTCAATAATCCAGATGCTCCAACCTTTGCTAATACTATTGAGGCATTGGATCGTAGTGGTGAGTTGTTGGACAAAGTAGTGGGTGTATTCTTCAACATTTTGGAAGCTGATGGTAATGATGAGATGAATAAGATTGCCGAAGAAGTGACTCCATTGTTATCCGCATTGAGTGATGGAATCATCTTGAATGATGCATTGTTTCAACGTGTGAAAACGGTGTATGAGCAACGCGAGGAGTTGGGTTTGAACGACGAGCAGATGCGCTTGTTGACAGAGACATTCAAGTCGTTTGCCAACAATGGTGCGAACTTGCCAGAAGACAAGAAAGAACGCTTGAAAGCCATCAACCAAGAGTTGGGTTTGCTCTCGTTGCAATTTGGTAACAACGTCGTAGCAGAAACTAATGCATATCAGCTGTTCATTACAGATGAGGTAGAGCTAAAGGGCTTGCCAGAGAGTGCAAAAGCCGCAGCAAAAGAAGAGGCTGTAGCTGCTGGTCGTCCAGAAGCGTGGTTGTTTACCCCTAAGCGCACAAGCTTTACTCCAGTGCTTCAATACTGCGAAAATCGTGAGTTGCGTAAGGAATTGTTGATGGCATATACCACACGTGGTAACCATGATAATGAGAATGACAATAAGGATATCATTGTGAAAACCATGCAGTTGCGCGTGGAGAAAGCACAATTGTTCGGCTATGACAATCCAGCAGATTATATCTTGGCTGACTGCATGGCCAAGGATGCGAAGACTGTAGATACATTCTTGGAGTCGGTATGGGCACCTAGTTTGAAGGCAGCTAAACGCGAGGCTAAAGAGTTGCAAGCATTACTGAGTGTAGATTTGCCAGGCGAGGAATTGCAACCATGGGACTGGTGGTATTACACCGAGAAGTTGCGCAAAGCGAAATATGATTTGAATGAAGAAGAGCTGAAGCCTTATTTTGAACTGAATAACGTGCGCAATGGTGCATTCCAATTGGCACATGAGTTGTTTGGTATCAACTTTGAGAAATTGGAGGGTATGCCTGTATATAATCCAGAGGTAGAGGTGTTTAAGGTGACCTATGCCGATGGTGGTTTGGTTGGTATTCTCTACACCGACTATTTCCCACGTGCAGGCAAGCGTCCTGGTGCATGGATGAACAATATATGCAACCAGTATGTGGATGCGAATGGTGTGGATCATCGTCCTGCAATTATCAATGTAGGTAACTTCAACAAGCCAACCCAAGGCAATCCATCGCTCTTGTCTATGGATGATGTGGAGACCTTGTTCCATGAGTTTGGTCATGCGTTGCACGGTTTGCTGTCGAAAGCTACTTACAAGTCGTTAGCAGGTACGAATACCCCACGCGACTTTGTGGAGTTGCCATCGCAATTTATGGAAAACTATTGTTACCATCCACAAATCATGAAGACCTATGCTAAGCACTATCAAACAGGCGAAGTGATGCCAGATGAGTTGATTGAAAAAATCAATCGTGCAGGTACCTTCAATGAGGGCTTTGTGATGACCGAATTGCTGAGTGCATCAATCTTGGATATGGATTATCACAAGATGACTACTACTGACACATTTGATGTGAATGCTTTCGAGGCAGAGTCAATGAAAAAGATGCAAATGATTCCCGAGATTATTACTCGTTATCGCTCGACCTTTTATAACCATATTTTCACAACTGGTTATGCTGCGGGCTATTACAGCTACACATGGTCAGCAGTATTAGATGCAGATGCTTTTGCAGCATTCGAGGAAACAGGTGATATATTGAATCCTGAGGTGGCAAAGCGTTACTTGCATTTGTTGGAGCAAGGCGGTACACGCGATGCGCAAGAGTTGTATCTCGAGTTCCGCGGTAAGCCAGCCGATCCTAAGCACTTGCTAAAGAAGAAAGGCTTCTAACAGAAAAACACATCACGATCCCTTAAATCTAATTGAACTATTTTTTACGACATATTGCCCAAACTAACCTCCTGAGAACGATCTTATTGTTCGTTCTTGGGTTGGCTATGTGGATACCATCGTTGGTTGGAGCAGAAAACGTATGGTTGGTTGCTGTTTGCATGGCGTTGGTGTTGACAAATATGATATTGTTCATTACATTGTTTTGCAGAATGGACGTCACTAATTTGCCATCACCATTTGTGGCTTCTACCTACTGGTTTGCTATGGCAGCTGTACCGATGTTACACACCTGTTGGCAAGGCCATTTGACTTGTTTGGGAATATTGGTTGCTATATTGATTTTACTGCATATTGATTATCAACATGAAGCGACAGAAGAAGCCTTTTTGGCGACATTGCTGTGGTGTGTATTATCGTTGGTGATGACTCACACCATTGCTGGGGTATTGTTGATTTGGGTTTATTTGATGCTCAAACGTAAAATCAGCGTGCGCACATGGTTGGCATCACTAATTGCCATCGGAATATATGCCTTATTTGCTTTTGCTTTGCATTATTTGGGGTGGTTGGAAGTGATCAGGAAAGATCATTTACCTACGATCTCATGGTTGGAATGGTTGATTGTTGGTGGGGTGTACTTATGTGCGTTTTTGATAACGTACTTCCCTCTTCGTAAAGAGTCAGTGGCAAGCGGAGTGCTATATGTAGGAAGTATAACAGGATTAATCGTTGGATATATATTATTAAATTTAATACCATGAATAAATTTGTTTGTTTTGTATTTGGAATATTATGCAGTAGCATGATTTTCGCTAATGAGTTGAAGCATGAGTTTCGTGCGACATGGTTTACCACCCATTATGCAATAGATTGGCCTAGCACAAAAGCAACAAGCGAGAGCAAACGCGAGCAACAAAAGAAAGAGATGACCAATATCTTTGATGAGATGGTGGCTGGAAATATGAATGCGGTGTGTATGCAGGTGCGTTCGTTGTCGGATGCTACGTACAAATCATCGTATGAGAATTGGGCATCAATCTTGACAGGTACCCGTGGTAAAGATCCAGGTTATGATCCATTGGCATATGCTGTTGAAGAGGCACACAAACGTGGATTGGAGTTGCATGTGTGGGTAAACCCATTTCGTGTAACTAGCGGCGGCACTATTTCGACCGATGATTTGGTGTGGAAGAATGCTGGTGAATGGATTATCAAGTATGATAATGGTTCGTTTGACGGACAAATCATTGACCCTGGTTTTCCTGATGCGCGCGCGTATGTAATAAAGGTGTTGATGGAAATAGTGAACAACTACGATGTAGATGGCATTGTGATGGATGACTATTTCTATCCTTATGGTGGCACTACGACTGAGGATGCTAAATCCAAAGCACTGTATAAACCCGATAATGTAGTGGATGTGAATAAAGATGGCGATACAGATGATGACTGGCGTCGCAGCAATGTGGATGTATGTCTGAAAGCATTGTATGATACCATTCAATCGGTCAAACCTTGGGTACGTTTGGGTATGGGAACTTTTGGTATTTGGAGTACACAAAAGAAAGCCGCCGAGGCATATGGGTTGACATTACCAAGTGGCATTAGTGGTTTGGATGACTACGATGTGCAAGCCTGCAATCCTGTAGAATGGGTAATGAATGGTTATGTAGATTATATCAATCCTCAATTATATTGGGCAACAAGTACCACCTCTACCAACTACAATGTACTTTGTGAATGGTGGGCAAAGGATGTGTGTGAGCATTTCTCTAATCAGTTGCCTGATGGCAAGAAGGTGCATTTCTTTGTATCGCAAGCAGCATATCGTGCTGTGGATGGTGGATTCTCAGAAGGAATATTAGAAATCCAAAAGCAAATCACAGCCAACCGCAAGAATTTGTCTTCAGGTAGCACAGGATCAGTTTTCTATAATACGAAATCCTATAGACAGATGGCTACAGATTTGGCAGCATCACATTTCATATATAAAGCTCTGCCCCCAGCTATGGATTGGAAATCAAAAACAGCGTTGGAAGCACCAACCGATTTGAAAATATCAGGCAACACTGTGACATGGCAACACCCTACGGCAGAGCGCTTTACGGTGTATGTGTATCCCAAAGGATTGGATTTTGCTACCGCTCAAAAGGATGCACAATATCTGCAAGGTGTGGTATATGGTCAATCATGTGAATTGAATGTAGAAGGACTCTTGGATATGACTATCGCGGTATGTAGCTATGACCGCTATGGTGTAGAACATGGAGTAGCGTTGTTGAATGGTGGTAAGTTCCCAGAGTCGGATCCTAATGCGACAGAGATTACATGGGTGTTGAATGGAGGCGTGTTAAAAACCATTGCGGCTCCGACCAATGAAGAGTTGTGGGAGAATTGGAAACCTGATTACGTTAGTTTTTACGAAAATCTGTATGGAGATCAGTTTATGGGATCGGAGGACCGTGCTATGAATGATGTGTTGGGCTTCACTTGGATCAACTCCATGGGCAAAGGTCTTGCAGCAGAATTTATGACTCAGTCGGCAGATTGGAAATGGCTGAAAGATTATATGTTGGCAGAAGCAGAGGCACAAGATAAGACGATCGAAAGCGATAATAATTGGAGATATAACCTCTATTCATTCTTCAACTGCGACAATGCTGCATATCGCATAGATGGCTATTGTGCAGGTAGTACGGTAGATTTTACAGAAGCAGGTCAGCCTGATGTGTGGGGGCCGTATTATCCTAATGCAGGAGAAATGGATATGCAACTGCCTAATCAGGTGACAGAAACCTATGTATTGCCTACTCCCACTCACCCTAAAGGTTATGAGTTTTTGGGATGGTACACCACAGCTACCATTACAGGTGAAGCTGTAGTGGCAATTCCAGCAGGATGGAAAGGGACTTTGTATGCGCATTGGGAAGAACCTACGACAGGAATCGTGAATATAGACACTGATAACTCAGTGAAAGTATATGATGTGTTTGGGCGCTATGTGGGAAATAATATCGACAACTTATCTCATGGATTATATGTGATTATTCAAGGAGGAAATGTAACAAAAATTATTTTTTAATTAGAAATAATTTCAATAACTAAATTTTATCATTAACCATTAAAACATTTTACATGAAGAAAATTATGCTTTCTTTAGCGTTGGCTATCTCTATGATAGCTTCAGCGCAAGTGTTTGAGGTGGGTCAACTCACTAAGTTGAACACTCCTACAGACACCGATGTGAAGGTGGCAGGCGTGAGCGCAGATGGCTCATACGTACTGATCACCAACGGTTCTAACCACGGCTTGCGTCGCTATGACGTGGCTACAGGTAAGACCACTACTATCACCAATGCACCAGGTGCAGGTTACAATGTTCAAATCAGCAAAGACGGTCAAGAGCTCGTCTATCGCGAGACCAAGTTTGACGAACAAGGTTTGCGCAAGAATGACATTATTCGTCTAGATTTGGCTACTGCTAAAACTGCTACTGTAGCAAAAGCACAACGCGACATGATGGCTATGGTTTCTACTGGTTCTAACGTATCTGTATCTATCAACGATCGTAAGATTGTTCTCACCAAGAATGGTAAGAACATTGTTTTGGCTCCTAATGGTAGCCGTGAGAGCTACATTTGGCCTTCTATATCTCCTGATGGTCAAAAACTCTGCTACTACGTTTGCGGTAATGGCTGCTGGGTATCAAATTTGGATGGTAGCGGCAAGCAATATATCGGTCGCGACTGCCGTGCTGCACAATGGTATGACAACAATACCATCGTAGCCATGGCTGACGAGGACGATGGCCACTTTACAACCGCTTCTGCTATCGTAGCTTACACTTTGGATGGCAAAAAGCAAGTATTGACTAATGACTCAATGATTGCTATGTATCCTTATGTAGCTAACAATTTGATAGTGTTCTCTTCATTGGAGGGCGAAACTTATATGTTGAACGTTAAATAATGCAGACTGTTATGAAAAAGATATTTATGATTCTCGCAGCTGCGCTACTTACCGTTACCATGTCAGCTGCTGACTTGACTGGCAAACGTATCTATGTGAACCCAGGTCACGGTAGCTATGGTCCTAATGATCGCCCAAGAGCTACTATCCCATATCCTAACTTGCCTACTACTGGCATGCCTGATACACTCGGTTTCTATGAGAGTAACACCAACCTATGGAAGTGTCTCTACCTCGGTGAGAAACTCGAGGCTGCGGGTGCTACCGTACTCTATTCTCGTACTCAATGTGGTCCTTGGCCATACGAGATGAAGAACGGCGATTATCCAGATTATAAGTGGATCAAGAACGATGTAATAGATGATCCAGAACTTGGCTGGCAATTCACCGATGGATATGATGCTCACCCTGATTACACCAAATACAATCGTAACTTGAGTGAAATTGCAGACGAGGTAGAAGCAAATAATATTGATTACTTTATCTCTGTTCACTCAAATGCCAATTCTGAGGGAGATAATGTAAACTATCCTGTGATCATTTATCGTGGTCAGGATGCTTCCCCAAACAATGCAAACGTAACTCCTTATGAATATGTAGAAGGCAGTTATGAAAAAGCGGTATTGTGCAACGCTGAGAAATTGAAAACTATGGTTGCAGGTATTGATCCTTGCAGCAATACAAAAGGACGTGTTTCTGGTGACTGGGATTTCTATTCATCTTCTAACAAAACAGAATATACGAATAAGACTAGTGGTATTGTATATAAAGGTTATCTTGGTGTAATGAAACATGGTGCATCTGGCTATTTGTCAGAGGGATATTTCCACACCTACCAACCAGCGCGTCACCGTGCATTGAACCAAGACTACTGCCATATGGAAGGTTTGGATTACTACCGTGCTATCATTAACTACTATGGTGCTGATAAAGAGACCACTGGTTATATTATGGGTACAGTAAAAGATGCCCATAATAAAATGAATAATAGCCTCTATAATTATATTCCTAAGAGCAATGACCAATGGGTACCATGTAATGGTGCAGAGGTTATTCTTAAGAAAGCAGGCGTAGAGGTTGCTCGCTACCAAGTGGACAACTTCTACAATGGTATCTTCGTATTCGAGGGTCTTGAGCCTGGTAACGACTATACGTTGGATGCTACTTGTCCAGGTTATTACCCATTGGATCAAGAACAAAAATTAGCCTTGACCGTTAAAGCCAACGAGACCACTTATTCTATGATTTTCTTGACAGATACAAGTTATGTAGAGGTGGTTGACACTATAGTTTATACCAATTATCCTAATCCAGAACAACCTGCTTACATAGGTGTACCTAGCATATTCGAGATGGAGCAAGCGTATGTGGACAAAGATATGGATGTATTGTTCGCAGATAAGACTATCCGCCGTGTACTTTATCGCGATGGTATGATGTATGTATTGGCTGTTGATGCAGAGAAGAATCCAACCCTCGCTGTAGTAAATGAATACGGTGTAGTAGAGGCTGAGTTGCCAACCGACTTCTGTACATGTGTTGGTTCTGAAGGTCTGAAACTTTCGGATATCGCGTTCACTGCTGAGGGTGTATTGGTAGGTTGCAATAAAGAGGCGGTTAGCTTCACCCCATCTAACAAGTGGAACCTTTACAAGTGGGAAAAGACTGCTGAAGGTTGGACTGGCTCATTGTGGCTATCACACGCTAACAACGAAACAGCTGGTAACTATGTAAATGCTTATGTCGGTAACACCTTCGCATACTCTGGTACTTTGAAAGAGGGTACTATCGCAGCTACTACTGTTACTACTGGTTCAAGCAAGGCAGTACGTTTTGTAATGTATAACATCGCTGATAGCCTCGTAGATGGAGCATTCCGCAACCAACCTGATGGTGTTACAGAGATTACTTATGGTGCAGATATGAAATTGGTCGTTTCACCACGTGATAGTATGAGTTTCATTCTTTCTTCTTCAATCAAACCAGCTATTGAGTGGCAAATTGTTAACACCACTAAAGCTGCTCCTACTATCGTGGGTACCATGCCATTCATCACTCATACTCCTAACTACTTCAAGTATGCAGGCAAAGCGATGATGGCGGCTCCTACTATGGATGCAGAGGGTAAAAACACTGGTGTGGCTGTTTATGACATTACCGCAGGTGTGGACAAAGCACAACTCATCAAGACTACCAACACTACTCTTGAGGCAAGTGAGGCAGTTTATACCGCTGCTTTTGCACAAGTGAAAGATGCTGATCTTACACTCTATCTCGTTAACGATGATGCTATTAGTAAGTTCACTACTGCAGGTGTAGAGCAACCAGTGGTTCCTGCAATTCTAGCGTACGACTTGAACGTAACTTTGGCTAATGGAATCTATACTTTCTCTTATAATGCTAACTCTGATGCTAAGGCTGCTACTTTGGTATTCTATAAAGAAGGTGTAGAGGCAGGTCGCGTTGCAGTTGATGTGAAGAAGGGGCTCAATACCTACGAGTTGCCAGCAGCTATGTTGCCAGGCGAAGAGGGTGATGTGTTTACTTGGGCACTCGATTTGACAGGTGAGGCTATTGCTAACTGGGGCGTTGTACACCATACTCCTCTTGCTGATCTCAAGGCTGATGCTTCTACAGCAATGGTTCGTCCATTCGTATCTATCAACAACAACCCTGAATCAGATTACTTCCAACACCTCTATGCAGTAGATCGTCAAGGTAGTAGCAATGCAAAGAGTGGTTTGCATGCTTTCACTCCTGATTACAAACAAATCAATACTGCTCCTCTCAAGGGTGGTCGTGCTATGTATGGTTCTCCATATCGTACTTTCGTGGATGATCAAGGTTATATTTGGATTTCTGATGGTCGTGATGGAACTTCTGGTATTATTGTAGCTGACCCTGCAAACCTTGAGGGTACATACGAAGAATTCTTTGATTTTGATACTCGCAATAGCGCAGGTTTGCTTACCAAGAATGGTGTTGATGTAGGTTCAAGTAGCGTGGGTCTATCTATCTACGGTACAGGTAAGGACGCAAAACTCCTCACTGTGAACGAAGACCCAGGTTCTTGGTTGAAGGCTTTCTCTTTGGTTATCTACAATATCGGTACCGAGGAAGGAACCTATAAACATACTTGGGGTGAGTTACCTTCTGCTCAGTTTGAGATTCAAGGTATCAGCGCTCAAGCAGATGGTTATCCATTGCCTTGCTCACATGGTGTTTGGATTGCATCTCGTCGTACAGCAGGTAACAACAATGCTTCTGCGACAGCTCTTCAATTCTACGATTGGGAAGGTACCCGTCAACTTTCTTCTGCTGAAGCTCCATACAAGGACTTGATTGATGGTTGTGCTTCTGGTGCATGTGCGCTCACCGAGGACGAATCTGTTCTCTATATGATTGATGGTTCTAAGAACTTGTTGGTTTGGGATATCGTTTGGGAAGGTGACAAACCAGTGATGACCCTTCGTTATTCTTACAACTGTGGCATGTCATCTATCCGTGAGATGCATTTGGATTATGCAGGTAACTTGGTATGTTCGGGTGACGAAGGTACAGGTCTAGTGGTATTTGCTATCCCATCTGCAGAGAACAACACTATTGTTCCTGCAAAGAAGACTCTTACTCTGGTTAAGAAGCAAGGTGTAGCTGTTGCAGGAATGGAGCTCTCTGTGGAGGAGGCTTCTGTAGAACTTGATGCAACTCTAGATCTTTCTGCACTCGTTGTCTTTACTCCAGCTGATGCTACCAACAAGATGGTAACATGGAAGTCTGAGAATGAGACAGTAGCTACTGTAGATGCTAACGGCGTAGTAACTGGTATTAAACTTGGTACTACAAAGATCTCTGCGACTTCTATGGAGGGTAACTACTCTGATACATTGGTATTGACCGTTGCGCCTATCTCTGTGAAGGGTATCAAGATCCTCTCTGGCGATGAGAATGGTATCATGCGTATTGGTTTGAATGCTCCTTATGCTATCGCATACGAAATCATCCCTGCTAATGCAGCTAACAAGAATCTCAAGTGGGAGTCTTCTAATCCAGAAGTAGCAGCTGTACAAAATAATCAAGCTTTGATTATTGGTGTCGCAGATGGTGTTGCTATCATCACTGTTACTACTGAAGATGGTGGTTACCAAGACTTCTTGACCATCTATGCTGGTACTTACACCTCTGTTGAGGATATTAAGAACACAACTGGTCTTGACCTTAATGCTCCTATGTACGATGTATTGGGTCGTCAAGTGGATAAAGATTATCGCGGTGTAATCATCCAAAACGGTAACAAGTATTTGTTGAAGTAAAATAAGATTACCGGATTTATAATCACAAGGGTCGCCTATACATGGGCGGCCCTTGTTACTTTTTTCAGAAAATCCATCTATTTCTGTTGAAAATATAGCAATATATTTGCATTTTCAAAGAAAAAAATGTAACTTTGCAGCCGATTATATTCCATGTAATGCGATTATATATTATAACTGAATAAATGAAAATAATTATCATGAAAAAAACAATTCTTCTTTGCGCAGCATGCATTATTAGTATGTTTGCGAGTGCTCAACTACTAGAAGTAGTTTCGACACGTCAATTACCTATCCATTCTGGCGAGGAGTTGAAAGTCGCTGGCTTTAGTCCTAAGGGTAATTACCTATTGCTGACTAATGATGTAAACAATGGCTTGATTCGCTATGATCTAGCTACAGGTGCTATGAACACTATTACCGATGCGAGTGGTGCTGGTTGGGCAGTAAAGATTAGTGAAGATGGACAATGTATCGTATATCGTGAGCGATATATGGATGCTAATCAACTAATGAAGCACAATATCGTGAAATACGATATGAGTGATCAAAAGAAAGTGGTTGTAGCGAAAGATCAACGTAACTTGAATCAACTCGTGCATGCGAATGGTGCGAATAGCGTTACCATCAACGAGGAGCTTCAGTTGGTATTGGTACACAATGGTAAGAATATCGTGCTTACTCCTAACGGAGCAAACGAGGCATATAATTGGGCAAGCATTTCACCTGATGGACAAAAGATTCTTTATTATGTTTCTGGCAGAGGTTGCTACACATGTGATTTAAAGGGCGGTAATGTTCAGTATATCGCAGATCACTGCCGTGCACCACAATGGTATGATAACAATATCATTATTGGTATGCACGATGAAGATGATGGCAAATACCTCACAGCATCTGCCATCGTAGCATATAATCTACATGGACAAAAGCAAATTCTCGTAAACAAAGAGATGATGGCTATCTATCCTTATGCAGCAGAAGGACAAATTGCATTTTCTACTGCTGGCGGCGAGATATATTTGATGAAAGTGAAATAAATACTTCCTAAAACTATAGAATCATGAAACGTTTATTATTGTCTATATTTGCACTCTGCTGCATGATGTCGGCTAGTGCAACGAAAGTATATATCAACCCTGGTCATGGTAGTTGGGGATCAAACTGCCGACCTATGGCAACCATCAATTATGCTGCAGGTGATACATTGGGATTCTTCGAGTCGAATACCAACTTGTGGAAGGCATTTTTCTTAGAGGAGAAGCTTTTGGGTGCTGGCTATGGTGTAAAAATGTCACGTCGCGCATCTGGTGGTAGTGGTACTAATGAATTTAACAAAGCTCTATCTACTATCTGTACAGAGGCAGAGAACTATGGTGCAGACTACTATATCTCTATCCACTCTAACGCTGGTCCTGAAGGCGAGATAGGTGGCGCAAATGGTAAGTTCGCCAACTACCCTGTAATTTTGTGGCGTGGTTATACTAGCAAACCTGGTGTGACTAATAGTGACAAGATGGCTAAAGCGTGTGTGACTCGTTTGTACGAGGCGTTCTGGGCTAAACCATCTACTCCTAACGGTGGTGGCGGTCCAGAGCCTACGACCTATTATTCACCAAGTAACCCACGTATCTTAGGTGACCTGGACTTCTACGATACATCTTCTACCTATGGTTACCTCGGTGCATTGAAACATAATATACCTGGTTACTTGTCAGAGGGTTACTTCCATACTTATAGCCCAGCACGTCACCGTGCATTGAGCCCAGAGTGGTGTCGTCAAGAGGGTGTTCGCTACTTCCGTGGTATTCAAGACTATTATGGTAAGTCTGGTGAGTCTGTAGGTTATATCATGGGGTATGTTCGCTCTAAAACAGAGAAATTCTCACACAAATACTACATTCCTTATACTGGTTCTAACGACGAGTATTTGCCACTTAATGGTGCTAAGATTGTACTTCGCAACGAGGCTAACGAGGTAATCAAGACCAACTGCTACAACTACGTAAAACGTATGCTTAAGGATCAAGATTACTACACAACTGACCATAACTACAATGGTATCTTTGTATTCGAGAACTTAAAACCAGGTAAATACACACTTTACGTCCACAAAACAGGATATAAAGATTTGGTAAAAGAGGTGACTGTAACTGCAGACAAGACGATCTATCCTGAAATCTTTATGGAGAAAGGTAGTCCAAGTACCGAACCTAACGTGGCGCCAGTAGATCCAGATATCACATGGGAGTTGAATGGTGGTACAGTTCCTGGCGGTGATGTACCTACTAACGATGTACTTTGGAACACCTTCAAACCATACTATAATACTTATTATGGTCTCAACCGTGCAGACCAACCTATTACAGCTGTTTCTACATTTGCTGCTGCAAAGATGTGCGAAATCATGACGGATGATAAGTCTGAGTACAGATGGTTGGGTAAATATATCGCAGAAGTAGCTGCTACAGCAGGCTATATCTTGACCAATGACCCTAATGCTGAAAATATGGAGAGAGATTGGCGTTGGCATGTACATGCATTCTTCAACTGCTCCGATGGAAACCTCGCAGTAAAAACCGCTGACTTCACTACTGCAGGTAAGCCTGAGTCATGGGGTACTGCATATCAAATCGCAACGGGTACGAGTGCAACGCTTCCATATAAGGTAGAAAGTACATATACATTGCCTACTCCTGTGAAAGAGGGTTATATTTTTGTTGGGTGGTATGACAATCCAGAGGGTGCGGGTACAGCACTCACCTCTATTCCTGCTGGCTGGAAGGGTGCCCTATATGCTATTTGGCGTCCAGCTGATCCATCAGATGTAACATGGGTACTGAATGGTGGTAATGTAGGTAATACGCAATTACCAGAGGAAATTACTGGTTCGCCATACACCATCCCAACTCCTACACGTACGGGCTATGTCTTCCTTGGTTGGTACGACAATCCAAACGGAACAGGTACCCCACTGACCGTTCTTCCTGTAGGCTGGAAGGGTACTGTATATGCTAAATGGCGCGAAGCGATTGTGACATGGGTACTCAATGGAGGTAAGGTCGTTAAAGAATTGACTGGAGCAGATGCAGTACAAGTACCTACTCAAGAGGAACTTTGGAGCAGCTATAAGACAGCTGCAGGAATTACCTCTCTTGGAACCTTGGAGGAGATCGCATCTAAGGGTGCAGGTCAACCACACAATAGCGCAGATACCCCTTGCGGTTGCCGTATAATTTGTGCTAAACTAACTGCTGCAGGTGTGCAAGCTGCTTTTGGTAAAGCAGAGTGGGCATGGCTCAAGGAGTATATCATGAGCGTACAAACTAGTTTGACAGATGATTTGACAGCTGCTGCATGGCGTTATGCAATCGCTGCATTCTTCTTGCAATCTATCCATGATTCATGGCCAGTATCTGAAAACTTCGCTGAGGCTGGTAAACCAGAGGCTTGGGGACCAGCATACCAAGCTGCTCATGCAGATAGTTCTGTAGGCACAACCTATGAAGAAGTGGAATTGCCAAGCAAAATTGAGGGCGAGCCTTATACGATTCCTACTCCTACCAAAGATGGTGATACTTTCCTTGGTTGGTATGATAATGCACTGGGCACAGGTACTGCTCTCACTGTATTGCCAGTAGGTTACGATGGTACTATATATGCTATATGGGAATCAAATATAAGTACAGGTGTGGATCATATGCACTTAGGCGGAAGTTCTGTACAAAAGATTCTTCACAATGGTCAAATCCTTATCCTTCGTGATGGCAAGACCTACAATATGATGGGACAAATCGTTGAGAATTGAGAATTTTGAATTAAGAATAAAGAATAAGCGTGGGCTAAAAGTCCACGCTTATTTTTTATCTTATCCCAAAATCGCCTATTGGTAAAGGGAGGAGTATTAGATGCCTAGCCTATAAAGGCACAGCTAAAGATTGGCAGAATGGGATAGGTATTCGTGCATGGATTGAGCCGCCTTACGTCCATCAGACATTGCGAGGATGACTGTAGCGCCTCCGCGAACAATATCTCCACCAGCAAATAAAGTAGGAATAGAGGATTGCATATTGTCACCAACGACAATGGTTCCACGCTTGGAAATCTCTAAACCTGCTACAGTAGATGGAATCAATGGATTTGGGGACACACCCACAGACACAATGACTTCGTCCACAGGAATAGTGATAGTTTGTCCTTCAAGCGCCACAGGCGAACGACGTCCTGATTCATCGGGTTCGCCCAATGTCATGACTTGCAAAACCGCCTCTTTGACGCGACCATTCTCATCTGCATGGTATTCAATCGGATTGTGCAATGTCAAGAACTCAATACCTTCTTCCTTGGCATGGCGCACTTCCTCAATGCGAGCGGGCATCTCCTCCTCGCTACGACGATAGATAATCATAGCACGCTCTGCACCTAAACGTTTAGCCGTACGAACAGCATCCATAGCCGTATTTCCACCACCTATGACAGCCACATTTTTAGCGCGCAAAACAGGAGTATCGGATTCTTCGGATGAAGCATCCATCAGATTGACACGCGTCAAGTATTCGTTGCAAGATAATACACCATTGAGATTTTCTCCTGGAATACCCATGAACCGAGGTAATCCCGCACCACTACCAACAAAAATACCTTGATACCCTTCGGCTTTTAGATCATCAATTGTGAGCGTTTTACCGATGATAACATCTGTTTTGAAATCTACTCCTAGTTGACGCAGACCTTCTATCTCTTGATCCACTACGCTATTAGGAAGACGGAACTCAGGAATACCATACTTGAGTACACCACCTATCTCATGCAATGCTTCGAAAACGGTGACTGTATAACCCAACTTGGCCATATCTCCTGCGAAAGCAAGTCCAGCAGGTCCGCTACCAACAACAGCTATTCGCTTTGCGTTGGTGGTATTAGGTTGTTGGCTTGTCTTGCTTACATTGGTGTCTAAAGCATATGCATTGTCTGCTACAAAGCGCTCCAGATAGCCAATAGCTACAGGTTCGTGTCCCATCTTGATGTGAATACACTGTGCTTCGCATTGCTTCTCTTGCGGACAAACACGTCCACAAACAGCAGGAAGCGTGCTGCTTTGTTTGATGACTTCAGATGCTGCTAAGATATTGCCCAGTTCCAATTGTTTGATAAAACCAGGAATATTGATATTGACAGGACATCCTTGTACACAAGTTGGTTTCTTGCAATCCAAACAACGATGTGCCTCTGTGACGGCTTGTTCGAACGTAAGACCTTGGTTTACTTCGCTTCGCAAGGATTTAACACGCTCCTCTGCTGGCAGTTCGTTCATTTTTACTCGAGGAATAGCGACGCGCTGCTTAGCAGTTAGAACAACCTCATTTATAATTGGTTGCTCGCTTGCTACATTCGAAACGATTGGTTGATGGGTTGCAGGAAATGATGTTGAGCTATGTGTAGAAGCGTTGGAATAAGCAATCGTTTCTTCATTTTTATACGAACGAAGACGTGTGAGCATCTCGTCGAAATCTACTTGATGGGCATCAAACTCTGGACCATCTACACAAACAAATTTGGTCTTTCCTCCCACGGTCACGCGACATGCTCCGCACATTCCCGTACCATCCACCATGATGGTATTGAGGCTAGCATCTGTAGGGATATTGTATTGTTTTGTGGTCAATGCCACAAATTTCATCATAATCGCAGGACCGATCGTGATGCATTTATCCACCTTTTCGCGCAAGATCACCTGCTCTACCCCATTGGTTACCAGACCTTTTTGTCCGAGCGAACCGTCATCGGTCATAATGATCAGTTCATCAGAAACAGCAGCTAATTGTTCTCGAAGAATGATGAGTTCAGCTGTACGAGCAGCTAAAATAGTTATAACACGATTGTCCGCTTGCTTAAGTGCTTGAGCAATCGGTAGCATAGGAGCAGCTCCAACGCCTCCACAAGCGCAAACGACTGTACCAAAATTTTTGATTTCTGTTGCCTTTCCCAGAGGACCTACGACATCTGCCAATTTATCCCCCACATTCATAGCACATAATTTGCTAGAAGATAGTCCAATACGTTGCACTACCAAGGTGATTGTTCCTTCTTCGGGGTTTGCATCAGCAATGGTAAGTGGCATACGTTCGCCATGCGCATCTGTTCGTACTATTACAAAGTGACCTGCACGACGACTTTTGGCTATCAAAGGTGCTTTGATAACAAACTCTGCTACATTCTCAGAAAAGAATTGTTTGGATACAATCGTATTCATACGCTGAGAAAATATATCCTCATCGAGGATTAGAAATATTTAGTTTCTGTGCCAGTAATACTGGTGAGTAAGTTGTTAGCTAATCGGCTAGCGCCAAAACGGAAAGACTCGTTGTTGAGCCACTCTTGGCCAAGAATCTCTTTCACAAGCGTATAGTGCTGAACAGCTTCCTCGGTTGTACTTACACCACCTGCAGGCTTGTAGCATACTTTCTTACCAGTTTTTGCGTGCCAATCTTTGATAGCAGTACACATGATATATGTAGCTTCTGGAGTAGCGTTAACAGCAATTTTTCCAGTAGAAGTTTTGATAAAATCAGCTCCTGCAGCCATGGCGAGGATAGAAGCCTTGTAGATGTTTTCCGCCGTTTTGAGTGCACCTGTTTCAAGAATAACTTTGAGATGTGCATCCTTGATGGCTGCTTTGATTTCAGAAATCTCATCGCATACCTCTTGGTAGTTGCCCTCAAGGAATTTTCCGATTGAAATAACGATATCTATCTCAGTTGCACCAGCAGCCACAGCCATAGCAGCCTCTGCGATTTTCACCTCAATAAATGTTTGTGAAGCAGGAAAACCAGCGGCTACCGCAGCTATACCAATAGGCTCTGTGAGGGTGTCTGCTGCAGTTTGTACCAATGCTGGGTACACACACATTGCTGCCACGTTTGGCACGCCAGGAAAATGGTCTTCAAACTCATTCACGCGTTGTGCCATGGTCTCTACCTTTTCGGTAGTATCCTCACCATTGAGTGTGGTCAAGTCGATTGAGTGGAGACATTGTTTCCATACTTCGACGTTGTTATTTTCATCAAAATGTTTCGCTAAGATATCTTCTACCGCAGTTTTTACGCTTTCATCTGTAAGCGTACAAGGATACGCTGCAAAAAGAGCTTCTAATTGGTTCATAATAATTTGCTGTTAAATGGTTGATATTATGAGTTGATTCTTCCTATGATGGTTTCATTACCGCGAACGTGTTCGCCCATTGCAACAAAAATTTCGGTGTCAAGTGGCAAATACATATCTACGCGCGAACCAAATTTGATAAATCCAAGATGCTCGTTACGATGTGCTTGTTTACCTGCTTTTGCATAAGTCACAATACGACGTGCCATAGCTCCTGCTATTTGACGCACAGCCACTTGAACTTTGTTAGGTGTCTCAATTACTACTAAAGAACGTTCGTTCTCTGTGCTTGATTTAGGCAACCATGCCCCTTGATGACGTCCTTTTTGGTGCTGAGAAACCAACACATCACCTTCAATAGGATACCAATTGGCATGCACATTGAATGGTGACATGAAAATACTCACTTGTAGGCGTTTTTCGTGGAAATACTCATTCTCCTCAGTAGGTTCGATCACTACCACACGTCCATCAGCAGGCGCGATGAGGAAATTAGGATCATCGACCTCTAATACGCGCACAGGATTGCGGAAAAAATAAGTAACAAATACTAATAAAGCTGCTGAAAGCAACAATGTGATTGCGAATATCCAATTGGATGCCACAAAGAGGTAGATAGGTACATTGATTGCAAAAATCAAAAATGTAAGTCCTACGATAATGTTTCTTCCTTCGCGGTGAATACGAAGATTACGTTTTTTCTTTCCCATGATTATAATTGGTTATAAGGTATTTGACATAACATATCTATTGCTTGATCAAGACCGAGTTGCATTTTCTTGTCAAACATCATCTTAAACATAATAGGCATATCCGTTTTGATCGTGATACGGATGCGAGTATCTAATTCTGCCACTTGCTTCAATTGAATCCAAACATTGAATGGAATAGGCAGGTCTTCAGCTCCAAATTTGATGGTTTTGTATTCTTCCTTTTCCACTATAGCAATGGCTATTTTTTGCCCCAACCCTTCTACTTTCATGCGGATTCGATCGGGACTAACCTCCATATCCTTGATCTTATCTTGAGGGATAACATCACGAAAGTGATTGATATTCTCTAGATTGCTCAGTACAGCAAAAACTGTACTATCATTAGCAGGTATTTGACCTATTTTACTTTCGTATTTGATTTCTGCCATAACTTATTTGCTCCATTTAGAAGGGTTGTGTTGCCATTGATGGATCGCTTTGCTTTGTTCTGCATCAATAAATGACATATTCTCTGCATGGTGCAAAACTACATCCAAATTAGTCAATGCAATTAAGTCAACTTCGGCTTTTTGCAGTTTTTTAGCAGTAGCAGGGAAAGCATAGTCAAAAATGGTAACAATACCCAAAACATTGCAGCCATTATTGCGCAAAGCTTCCACTACCTTCAAGCAATTAGTGCCTATATTGACTTGATTTTCAATAATTACCACATTTTGGCGAGGACGCAAATCGCCTTCTATTTGATTTTCCAATCCATGATCTTTTGGAGTGGGATGTACGTACACAAATGGCAAACTGAGTTGCTCTGCAACTAGTACTCCGTGTGCAATGGCATTAGTAGCTACACCTGCTATCACATCTGCGTCAGGGTACATTTCCGCAATGGTACGTGCCAACTCAATACGCACAAAATCACGGATCTTGGGATAGGATAATATCTTGCGATCATCGCAATATACGGGTGCATACCAACCATTGGCCCACTTAAATGGGTTACTAAGCTGGAACTTGAAGGCCTTTAGTTGCAGCATTTTGATTGCCGTTAGGTTTTGTAGAACACTCATATTGCAAATATTAATGGTTGTTTTTATTAAAAAATCTTCGCATTATGCCAAAATTCGGACAAAGGTACTATTTTTTTTGCACGTGTGCAAGAGAATGTGTAAAAAATGTATTTTTTAAAACCAATTTCGTGGTTAATTATTGATAGGTTAGGATGAGTTTATCCACGAGTTCAGGTACGCCGATGGAGGCGGGATGTTGGAGATGGAAGGCACGATTGGTGTATATGCCCAATTCGGGTTGGTTGGGGTCAATGACGATAATCTTGGCATGAGTTGGGGCATAATGCAACAAAGATGCTGCGGGATAGACATTGAGCGAGGTACCTACCACGATAAGGATGTCCGCTTGGCTAGCCACTTCGCAAGCCAACGGGAAATATGGTACATCTTCGCCAAAGAAGACCACATAAGGGCGCAGAAGTGAGCCGTCGGGATGGCGGTCGCCATAGTGTTGTTCCCATCCGTCTAAGTCAATGGTGGCTAGTTGGTTAGTTTCAGAGCGAAGCTTGGTGATTTCGCCGTGGAGGTGAATGACATCATGGCTACCCGCCCGCTCGTGGAGGTTGTCGATGTTTTGGGTGATGACTTGGGTATCAGGAAAGACTTCTTGCAGGCGTGCAATGGCGTAGTGAGCTGCATTGGGTTGGGCTGCGAGAGCTTCACGGCGTCGCATGTTGTAGAACTCTACACAGAGTTGGGGATTCTTGAGCCATGCATCGTGGGTGCATACATCTTCTATGCGGTAGCGGTCCCACATGCCGTCAGAACCACGAAAAGTACCTAATCCGCTCTCTGCGGATACGCCTGCTCCTGTAAAAACAACGATTTTCTTAGTCATAATAAATGGGTGTTAGTGGTTAATGTTATGATATTTGAGACTGTTTTGTTCGGTAATTTGTAGGTAGAATTGTATCCGATGCGCGTAATTTGAACTGGTAACAAATTGTTACCGGTTGAACTGCTTCTACCCCCTACGCTTTAAACCTCTTTTTGTCATCCGCAGCATGGAGTTGGAGAGAGAATGTACTATTTCGCATTATCTATCTCCGTTTCTAATTGCAGAAAATGGTCAAAATCCGATTGGTACAGGCGGTCTTGTACAATGCGGTATTTTTCAAATTCTGTTTCAGCTTTAGCTTTGGCTAATTCTGCAGTTATGCGCCCTGCATCTTGCAGTATCTTTCTATCCCATAAAGTCAAAAATCCATTTAAACGAGTCTCCCAATCCGCCATTGTCATTGGGATTTGACGCATGGCTTGCATCTCTGCAAAATCAAGATAAGCATTGACTATTCGTGCCAATATTTGCAGTTCGTTATGTGTCAAATAATTTTTAGCAATTGACACGTCATAGCGATGAATTTTTCCCTCCGGAGCTCCTTCCCAAGTAGTTAACCCCATATTTTCTTTATCAGCGTCTGCTCGCTCGTATATCAATTCAGCAGCCGTATGCTGATGTACAGCATAATGCAATTTGTTTTGCACCGCAGCAAAGAAACGTTGTGTAGCAGCAGCAGTAGGGTCATAGTCAATACTCGTAGCATATATATCCGTAACTTTTTGGTAAAAACGACGTTCAGAGAGGCGTATCTCACGCACTTTCTCCAATTGTTTTTCAAAATAGTCTTTGGTGAGTATTGAACCTCCCTTTTTAAGACGTTCAGAATCCATTACCCAACCTTGGATAGTATAGTCTTTAACTATACCATTTGCCCATTTGCGGAACTGCACCGCACGCTCATTATTTACCTTAAATCCTACCGCAATAATCATTTGCAAACTATAGTGCTTCACCTCGCGTGACACCTGGCGAGAACCTTCGGTTTGAACTATTCGGAAATTCCTAATAGTTGCCCCCTCTTCTAATTCATAGTCCGCATAAATCTTTTGTATATGCTCATTAATAGTTGGAACTTCCACGCCATACAACTCAGCCATGAGGCGCTGGGTAAGCCAGATGTTTTCATCTTGGTAGCGGAGTTCGACGCTCTCAGGCTGATCGCCAATAGCAGAAACAAAGGTTAAGTATTCCGCTGCAGACGAGCGAATAGTAATTTCTTTGGATTTTTTAGATTTTGTAGCCATAAACCGTTTTGTTTTTCGTTAGTAATTTCATTTCCGCTGCAAAGGTAGTATATTAAACTGCTAAAAGTTGTCAGTGGATAGAGAAAAATGCAAATAAATTAGGTTTTTATGGGGTGTTGTATAATTATGTTAGTTTGCTTATGCTTGTGGTAATGGTTCGCAACAATCTTTAGGCACTACTTTAGCGCGCAAGGCTTGTTTGTCTTTAAAATTACGCGATATGTTTTGTGCTATCTCAATATAATTATCTGAGCCATCTTCCTTTTGGTAATAAAATGGTTTAATAGAAATACAATTTTCGTGTTCAAATAGTGTGTTGAGCAAAGTGCGGTCGGAGTTTCCACATGAGTGCCCCATTATATATATTTGATATGGAGCATACTCTACAAATTGTAATAATTTGCGGTAATTGCTTGCGTCAAGATATTTGCTTGATTTGATATATGTAAGGTAATTATTATCATTAAGATCTTCTAATTCTTGATAATATTTATCCATCTCATCTCCATAACCAAAAATTATGGACTGAGGATTGTCAAGAGTACCATGAATATTATTTAATTGGAAATGTTCTCTTATTCTTGGTGATAGATACAAACTAGCAATGTTGGTATAATTAAAATTTACTATCAATATATTGTCTGGGACTAAAACAGGATTCTTATGGTTTAAATGATTCCAAATTTCATCATTTATGAATAATCCTTTCTGATAAGTTCTAATATTATGTATCGTCATACCTTTCAGCATAGAAGCCTCGTCTTCATAATAATTGATAACATCGCATATTTTATCACCATTAGCTCGTTCTGCCATAAACTCTCCAAATTGTTCTTGTGCACTAATAGCAATATCATACTTTGAAATAGGCTCGTATATTTTTTCTTTGATAGAAGATAAAACAATATCTTTATTTGTTGATTTAACTTGAATTTCTAATAGATATTCAACCAGTTTTTCTTGTAAATAAGCAAAGTGCTCATGTAATTTACTTACCTCTATAGTAGAATTATTTTTTAAGCAATCTTTCAGCAAATCATAGTAATCCGCTTCAATATCAACCCAATTCTTTTTTTCGACTGACTCTTTTATTCGTTTTATCAATGGAGAGAAGATTACTTCGATTTCTAATAAGTTATTACATATGAAATTTACAAATTCATATGCTTTTTTCTCACACCATTGAGAAGAATAGTAATTTATCAATCCTCCTAACGTATTATGATAAAAGTCAGAGTGAATGTTAAAAGAACATAGCTTGTCGCATTCAATCTGTGATTTGCTTTTTATTAATCTATCTCTCCATTGCTCCCAATACCAATTGATAAAGTCCGCATAGCTTGTTTTCAAGCCATGCGCCAAGTCAAAGCCGTTTCCTATTAAAACAATTCTATTCATAGTTTATTGTGGTTTGTTATTTTATTTCTACTGCCTTCAACCTAAACGCAGCATCATCCACCTGCATTTGGTAGATTTTGATGTTTGGGTTGAGGTTCTTACGAACGTAGTTAATAATTCTAGTTTTATCTTCTTCTGGAGCATTTGCTCCGATATAGATACATTTAATACATTCATCCGATATAGGAAAATAATGACGTATTTCTTTCCAATCCCATACTTTATCTGGGTTATCTCTTTTAGCCTGTGCAGGAGTAAATGCAGCATATTCAGGATTGGGTTTGGGGATTACCAATCTTACCTCTTGTTCGTATTCCCAATCTTTCGCCTTAGTGGCTAGTTGGTGGTAATATGGTTCGAAAGGTCTAAATGTGTTGGATGCAACTAATTTATCCATATATTGTACATCAAGAGGGAATGGCTTCAAATAGATTTGTCCACACATCTGCGGCATACTTTCTATTGCCTTCTCAATGTCTATACCAATACAAATACCAGAATGACTACGACAATAATGGCTCCACATCAGCATAGAATCATTTACTTTAGAGAAACTACACAGCCATGTGTCATTTCTTAGATTCGTTGCTCGATTCTCTTCAACCTCTTTTTGCCATTGTCTCTGAATACCTTGTAGCTTATCATCAATATTACTCTCATGATCTATCAAACTTGGATGGCAGTCGAATGGGTCATTCAACTGCGTAGCGTTGGTAAATTGGAGATCAGAATTCCCAATCATGCATTTTGCACCTGTTATATCCAGATATTTATAGAGTATTCTTGACATTTATTTATTTTATACATTAAGATATGTTACATTCTTTGCGCATTTGGTGAATGATTTGTTGGCTCAATGATTGAAATCGAGCCCAATGATCTATCTTACCTATTTCAGATATTTTTTGTAGTCCTTGTATATCTTTTGGAACACTTCCCAAGGCTTTTTGCCATTCTTGATTTAAACTTTCCGTTAGCAATTTTAGATCTTGTAACATTGGCATTAATTCCTCTGTGGCATCTAATTCTACTACTGCTATTGCTTGAGAAATCCTCAATAATGGTTTTGAGGCATGTTCTACACATTCCCACATTGCATTATACATTTCTATCAAACAATTATTCAATACTATTTCATGGTCTGCTGCTTGATAGTTAAGTGTAAGTACTTGGGGAATAACTTTTTTCGCTATTTCTTGTATTTTATTCATAGGTGAAATAGACATGTCTTTTGATATACCATCTAATTCTCTTAAGAAGGCACTGTAAGCATCATGTCGCATCTTTTTCTGTTCAATCGTTTTTTGTAATTTTTGGTTTTTATGTGACTGAACTATAGCTATTATCCATCCTATAATAGCTATGCCTCCCGTTATTACCCATCCAATGATTAATTCTTGTTTCTCCATGATATGAGATTTGCTGGTATATTGTATTATTAATCTTCAATCATTTAGTGTTTTTCTGGTTCTAAAAACCAATATCCACTTCCTCTTTGGTCATTGGAGTGGCAAGGCAGTCAAGTACTTGAGGTAAGGTCACGGTGTGAGGGTGGAGAGTTAAATTACCCTGTTGTCCTTTGGTTGGGTCAATACCTAACTTTTCCCATAGCAAGTTAATATCAAAGCCATGCTTCTCTAACATGTCGCGTTTGATACCTCTACCTTTTA
Source organism: uncultured Bacteroidales bacterium (assembly GCA_937901225.1). Taxonomy (GTDB): domain Bacteria; phylum Bacteroidota; class Bacteroidia; order Bacteroidales; family Paludibacteraceae; genus Colicola. Next base: position 53,622 of record CALCGX010000076.1, read on the forward strand.
TCTTGAATACAAAATAATATTGTGTACCTTGGCTTGTTACTGTAGATGGATATTCGTGATTGTTAACCAAATCCTCTTTGCTCTTGATTTTTGGACCTTCTCCATCCAATTTGCACAAACTAATACCATTCTTACCATGCAACAAAACATATTTAGCAGAGAGCAATTGAGGCGTTATATCCATTGAACCTTTGGCTTCTCCCAAGCGGACATTATACATTTTCTTACTGAGAATCCATTCTAGATGTTTAAGGTCTTTATAATAGCCAACCAAAACTATATCACTACTATTGCACACAATTGCTGCTCGTGGAGGTAAATCAGGCTGTGTGCCTAATTTATAATTATCTTGGATAGTAAAATCTCGCTCCAACATAGCAAGCAGTTGTGCGTGCTCGGCTTCCATGGCTGCACGTTTGGTGGCGTCAGCGATGGTACTAGGATTTTGCAAGGCAAGTGTCAAAATCTCTTTATCATCAAACGGCGTAAACACCTTACCTATCAGTTGTTTGAAATGTGTATGCACATATTCTTCGGGTATAACGCCCTTGGAACGCATAGGATAGAATTGATACTGCCTAGCCAATACATCTTGTATATTCTTACGGAACTCACGGCGTACTTCATCTTTCCAAATGGCCTTTTCAGATTGTTTGTTGCGAGCATATAGCGCAATCACAAATAGGAAATTGACATTATAGCGCGATAGTAACATGGTGTCACGGTCGAAGAGGCGGTCCTCAAACTGGTATTGCACAGTTGGGTTCTCCTTCATCGGGGTGAGTTTGATTTCACGATGTGAATAGCTGAAATCGTCCTTCTCCATTGCTGCGCTAATAAAGAAGTTCGGCAAGATATTGTAGCCTTCCGTTTGGTCGTCACGCACCTTGATATCTGGATTAGGCTTGCTTTCGTCTAGCCAAAGATTGATATTATATTGGATTATATTGCGTGCGTAGGTATATTGTTTGTAAATGGACTCTTCGCCTAGGTGTCCACCAATGCGGTAGTACTTGCTATCACCAATATAGTAGGTTTGCGTTTCTTCGCCCTCTAGTTGCATGAGCCCTTTGTAGGTATAGAGGTGGTCCACGAGCTTGCCGTCTTTTTGCTCGGTTAGTTCTTTTGGCAAGGCTGCTTTATCCACACTACTACCAATCAACTCGTCGATGATGGCTTCGAATACAATATAGAAGTTCTTGACGAGTAGATACTCCTTGAGGTCGGCTGTGATATGTATCTTCTCTGCGTTGTCAAAGAAAGCGTAGCACAAATCCCAAAGCTCTAGGGCAAGGTCTGAATAGTATTTGTATTTGATTTGGCGCAAACGGATGCGTCCTCTCCCCGCCATATAGCTTGCAAACTGCGCTCCTTTGATGAGTGGAAAACCTACATTGATTTTTACTTGGAAACCATACGCCTCGCTAACATAGTTGAGGATGGAATAATAGATAATAAGAAGCTCCTCATCGAAGTTGATTTGTCGTTTCTTGTTGACTGGATTGAGGTAGATCGGGCTATTATCTTGGATGATGGCTTGCGAGCGATTGATTGTGCGTGTCCAATTGATCTTGTTGAATCCAGAGTGGATATTCTTGAGGATAAAAGTAATGAAATCTTGGTGGTCTTTGTTAAATTGGATGAGTGATAGCAGAATATCCAATAGCGTATTAGAGCGACGGCGCATACCATGTCCCACTTGCGATATTTGGCGGTGGTAGATGATGTCACTCTGCTTGTGTGATTGCTGGAAGACGGATATAGCACGATGAATCCAAACAGCAAACTCGTAGATGAATTTGCGTTCCTCTTGTGTGAGAGCATTCTCCTTCTTGTCCAAATCAATGAGAGCTTTGGGGTCATATTTCCCAAATACTTTTCCGCTCTCATCCATCAGTACTTTTGGGAGAATAAAGACACAATCACGTAGTTGAGGGTTGTAGAAATAGCCCACATAGCTGAGGGATACATCGCCTTCGATATCTTGCAATGCATCCGATCCAACGCCATGTAGCACCTCGCGAACGAGCTCTACTGGGTATTTATATTCCTCAAGAAGGAGTTTCAATTATTCAAATATTTATCAAAAACCTCTCGCATGCGGAGTAGTCTATCAATGATAAGATCAAATATACTTTGCTCATTATTAAAATCTACATTGTGCTCCGCATATATATCAATTCTCTCTCGTGTACCAACTTTGCCTTCCCAAGTCAAATTTATGTCACCAAGTTCTGACTGAATAGCTGCCTTATGACTATACAAAGTATTGTATAATTGTTCGTCCATAGTTTCATACTTGACAAACAACTTATTTGCTTTATGCTTGATTACCACACATAAGTAACCTTTCTTTTGAAGCACATGGAATTGACAATAATAGTTTTTTGTTGGCGTTTGGCGACCACCAAAATATTGCATGTAATCTGCATTATTTTGAGCATATTTTAGATATCGTGTCCAAAAATCCAAACGCTTTTGTTGTAATGCAGATAAATCATCTTTGCTGAGATTTACTGCTTCTTCATCGATTTCTGATATTAGATCCGATGTAGAAACTCCCAAATTCTCCATCAATGTCTTGATGGTTGTTTCATTGGCATCGCCTGATGGCGTATAGAACTTATTGAAAGTGAGTTTACCTTCTCCATCTTGGAATGCTTTATCTGAGAGTTCGTAATCTTTGAATACATCGTTCCAAAGATAGAAGATCACTTTGTTGACAAATTTCTCAGCATCAATCTTTCCGTTGCAAGCTTTACAGAAGAAATAACCGAGCTTCTTGTCCTCAGAACTTGTCATGTTGCCAATCACATTGTTGATCTTCTCCACAAAGTCCCACCAATCGTATTCTACATCTGAAAGGGCGATTGTCCAATTCTCGCCTGCATCATGGATTGGCATATATTTCCAGTCCCAACGACGCTTGAAGGCGCTGTCAATTGGGAAGAGTGATTGGTCGGAGGTATTCATGGTTGCCCAGATGTGGAGATTAGCTGGGAGTACAAGTTCCTCACCCGATAGGATATTTGCTTCCAAGTCATATCCTGCAAACTCTTTTGCGAGATAGTCACGGATATCTTGATCTGCCTTGATGGGGTATTCTGACACACCATCTTTGCGGTCAAGGAGTTGGAATATGTCGCCAAATATTTGTGCACAATTACCACGGTTGATTTCTTCAATCACAAGGAATACAGGCTGCTCAGGATTCTGCCATGCAGCCACATATGCTTTGAGGAAAGCTTGAGGAACAAAGGAGTAAACGATTTTGTCGTTTTGTACATGCTTTGCCATTTCTTCACCAATAGCAATGCCTTTTCCTACTTCTACAGTCATTGATTCAGGAAAATCGCAAGCGACAACAATACGTTTAATATCAGCTGCTGAAAGTCCTTTCAATGAATACCAATATTTTGCAGCAAACTTATGGCAAGGATAGGTATGTCCTAATGTTTTAATTTCAGAAAGCTTGTCAATTAACTCATCTGCCGAATATAGTCTATCTGCACGCTTCATGGTAGGTTTGTATGCACCGACAAATGTAGAGTAGTCACTATCAGGGTGGAAAGTCGTGCGGAAAACGAGTGCATTAGCAGTATTTTGAATCTCCTTGTTTACCTTATGACTCTTTCCTGTACCAGGTGCTCCATAGAAAATTTGTTGGAGAGGATACAAAGCAGATAGCTTATTGGATGAAGGATTTTTTCTATGCTGATTTGCAATTGACATCTTCGCCATTGTTGTTAATGTAGAAGTATATCCATATTCAAATTTATCTATATCGCTCGTTCCTGAAAGAGCTCCCCTTATTTCATCTGGTGTTGCATTTGGATGTGATAACAGATAGTTAATGTATTCCCGTAGTAAATTCTTAGATATAGTTCGAACTCCAACTGCACCACGACTATTTGATTCCACAAGATAAGACAGCTTATCTTCATCTAAAATAGTTACTTGACTATTGTCGGATACATCTCCGATTTTAAGGTTAATTTGTGTGTTCATAGATGTTTATTTTCTACAGTTATTAATATGCTGTTATTCTTATTCATAATATGGTGAATATTCTATACTGTCTGGCATTTTATCTTCATTGGAATAAACCAGTATATATTCTGATATTTTGTGAAATTCTGGTTTCACAACAACAAGTAGATTCTTTTCCGAATAATATTCTCGTGTATAAAGTTTAAAATAGACATCTAACTGATTTATATTGGAATGTGGCTGTATATAGAAATCAATCTTTTTTTTATCTTGAGGTACTATTAACCGTTCTCTTGGTTTATAAATTAATTCACAAGGAGTATCATTATTTCTTAATAACTCGGATGGTAGAGCAGCCCAACTTTCAATAACTCCATCCAATTCAGATGGAATCTTAGCATTCATTGCCAAAATAGATTCTTCTTTGCTACTAATTTCCATCTTAACTAATTCTATTTCTGCCGTTCCAGTATTTTTAATAAATATAGGGATGCGGCACCATGATCTATTTTTTTTATTCTGTGAAGTAGAAGTATGGAGTAGAGATTGCAGTTTGGGTATACTTAATTTATCTGCAAGTTCTCTCATATTGTCTTCTACCATTTTGTATGCGATATATTCCTTATCATCTGGTAAAACATATTTTTTTGTTTTCTTGTGGTAGTGCGGATGGACTGTATATGTTGAATTCCCATCTTCAAAAGATATTTCTATGTTATGGCTATCAATATAGGTCGAAATACCTAAATACCATTGATACACATCTTTATACTCTTTAAGCCTATCTACAATATCTTCCCACGAAAACAAGCAGATATCAAAAAGTCCTTTTGAACGGTACTCAATACTCTTTAGTCTTATATATTCCTCTATATCAGCGTCTTTATTTGCGGTTGTAGCAATTACAAATCGAGTCAATTGTCCATTATAATGTAGTGCCTTCTTTATTTCTGTATCTATTTCTTCTCTGGTTAGCTTGCTGTTGGTGTACTCGTCTTTACCTTTACATTGAATGGCAGAATAAAGCTGTTCTCCCTTTTTTATGCCCCATATATCTACGCCATGCTGTTTTTGCCCCACACGACCATTCTTTGTTATGATGTCTGTACAATCCCAAATTCTACCCCATAATTTCATACAGAGTGTCTCAAAATCTTGCCAATTAGCTGGTTTTTGTATTTGGGTTGGTGCTTGCACTTATTATTTTCCTACTTTTTTATCCTTCATCATTCAGTTGTATTTTTTAATGAATAAACAAAAGATAATGAAGTCTTTAATCAATTAATACAACCCATTCTCCTTCTTTTCTTCCACCTTTGCGTTGTAGTACACCATATTGTTGCAACAAGCCGATATTGAATTTCACTCCATCTCCTGTAATATCACCTAACGCTATTGCAATCTCCTGTCTAGTAGATTTTGGGTAGTTCTTTAAGTAATCCAATATTCTCTTTTGGGTAGTATTTAACGGCTTTTGGGTAGTAGACTCCTTCTTTGGGGTAGTAGTATTCAATCCCTCGTTCGCCTTTTGGGTAGTATTCTCATCCTTTTGGGTAGTTCGCCATATACGTGCAACGAACTGATTGCCATCGGGGCGATCAATAAGTTCCACATCAGAATTTGTTGCCATAACACGAGGTATTCCAGAACCTAATCCTCTATATGGCATCGTATGTGAGCCAAATTGCGCCAATAACATATTCCGAGGATTGGAATTTCCGAACATTATTTCTTCAATGGTTTGTCCATCTGGAAGACTACCTGGATTGATGATTTCAATACGGTTATCAAAGACTAATAAACGAATAGCTGCAGGTTTGAGCAAATCCAAATGTACCAAGGCATTTTGCAGCAATTCTTCTAAAACAACTTCAGAGATTTCCAACTCGCCAATACTATTAAACGACTGTTCCTTCTGAGGTCGTTTAAGACAAGATTTTACCCATCTCATGGCTTCGTCATACATCTCAGGAATGGTACCTGTTATATCACGACTGTCATGATACTGCGTTCCACCAATTTCATTGCCGACATACCATACCGCCTTGATACAACGCTGAGGAAGAAACTGTTGAGGTTCTTTAGCAAAATACATCAGTCCTGCAACAGTAAGACGACCCTCATCATCTGTAATATGTGCATTACGCAATACGCTTGTGCGAGGCGTATGGAAATCATCAATAGTTTTATGATAGATATTAGCAAAATATTCATCAAGCGCCTTGGTATCAATATCCTTTTCCGAAGATCCATCTACGCCGTCGGCATCAGCTTGATACTGATGAGAATTTTGCAAAAGACGGCGTATTTCGGAATTTTCAGTTACTCTGCGTTTGTCAGAGCTTTGTTTAACCCAAATATTTCCAGAAAGATCCTTGTAAGGCTTATATAAACCATTCTTTACATATACAACCAGATATATCATTTCGTTGTATCTGATTGTTTCTGTTTCAATGTAAATAACTGGACGGACATGTTCATTGGCAGTATTTCCTAATTCACGAGAGATGTATTGTACTTGTTCATAGGTTAAACCTACCATCTTGCCAGTTTTGTCCTCCGCTCCAAAGATAATAGTACCACCATGCGTATTAGCAAAGGCTACCAATTCCTCTGCAACTTGTTTTTGGGTAGTGAACTCTAATTTATATTGTAGCGATGTAGATTCCCCTTTTCTACATAGTTCTATAAGTTCCTGTTCTGTCATATGGACAATCTTGTTTGTAAATCTATATATTACACTTGATTCAATAAACTTATTATTCGAGCTTTAATATTTTCATATGTCATACTCAAGCGTTTTTTTGCAACTGCTGTAAGTCTTGATGTGTGTGCAAGAGCGTCTCTGATTGGCTTGTATTCTATTGCATCTCGCAACAAAGTAGCTCTTTTTATTTTATCTTTTTCATTATCAGCCAAATACGCTAGATCATCCATTGCGCAATATGATAAATCAGATGTATCCTCTCTTATCTCAAAACTTATATTTGCCTTTTCTTTTGCTTCTTCAGCTCGTCTATGCCAGTCTGCAATGCGCTTCTCCCAATCAGTAGGAAAACTAATCTTTTTGTCCCTAATATAATAGCGCAATAAATTCTCTGAAACGAAGCACTCTCCGTAAGACGAAAAATTAAACTCTGCATCTTCGCTTATGGCTTTTATCCAAGTGTCTACTTTTTTTCGACTAGTGCTATTATCCTTTGAGGGAAGAAAATCTTCGACAACAGCATTAAATAATTCCTTGGATTTTCGTTGCTTTTTGCTAATCCTTTGATTCTCTGAATCTCCATCTTGATTAATCTCGGCACGCCAGATATCCCAATCGTTTATTATTGTTTTAAGGATTGATTCAAGGTTATTTAATAACTCTTTAAATTTTGGATCGTCAGGCACAACTCCCTCACGACTACTTGTAAATCGGTCATTTTCATCATCCAAATCGTCATAATGAATTTGTCCGTATAAGTAACTTTCAACAATTCGTGCTGTAGGAATGTGGCGTAAAATATCTTTTTCTCTTAATCGACCATTAACATATAAATCAATTGTTATTTTTTCGTCAGTACCCTTAATCTTCAAATCAGACGGAGTTGTAACAGAGGCTATAAAACCATTAATTAGATTATTTTCTAAGAACAAGTCTTTTGTTTTGACAAATGTACTTTCATTGATATACGGATCATTAATATCGTTTATTTTCCAAACAAACTGTGTTTTCTCTTTTATGGATTCTAATTCTTTTAACGTAATAGGTTCTCCGTTAATTATGATGTTAAATGTAGAATCTTTAAGAGAAAAACGGAAATATAATGCAACTAATTTGCGAATATAATCTACTCTATTACGGATACCATCTTTGATACCTTCAAAAATAATAGCAGTACCCTTTACTCCTATTTTAGAAGCATACTCTGCAATTATTGCATCAGTAGGTATGTCTAGTTTATACTCATTCGAAGATATATCATCTTGGATAGCATGATCAAGTCCTGAATTATCTATAGTGCCTCCTACTATCTCTGAAGTTAAAGTTTTTGTAACAATAGTTATAGTTTGTGCACATGACAAAAGAGCCAGCTTGCCAATACCTTTTCTTCCTATAAATGGGCGCCCGATTTTTGTGTGCGTAATACTATCTTTGCGTTTAGAATAACCTATTTTCAAGAACCTATTTTGAAAACCGGCTTCATCCATACCATCACCATCATCTATAATAACAAGCTTTCGGTTATCTCGTTCTATAGTTATGTACACATTATGCGCATCAGCATCCCAAGCATTAGAAATAGCTTCACCTAAAACTGTCATGAAGCTTCTGTATAAGTTTCTGCCAAGGTGATTCAAAATACTTAATGAAATATTAAAGTTATATGTTTTCATCACAAATTAGATTTAATACTTTGCGCTATAACCTCTCCCAACTTTGGAGGGACCGCATTGCCAATATATCTAGAGGCTTTTGTCAAAGAAACCTCGTGTTCATTCGGAAAGAATTTATATGTGATTGGAAAAGTCTGGAATAGAGCTGCTTCTCTTGCTGAAATAGCACGATTCTGTACTGGATGACCAAATCGTCCATTGCCAATTCCCGTACAAAGAGTTGTCATTGTAGGCGATGGTTCTTCCCACACCATTCGGCCATAAACACTTCCGAAACTCTTTCCACTTTCCTTTTTATGGCACTCTAGCATTAAATCAGCAGGCCAATCTTTCCAACTTCCGCCATAAGGAGTAGATTTCAAGCGTTGAAGATTAAGAGGAGACAATGCACGGCATCGATGTAATGCGTCTGTAGGACAACCTTGTCCTGCTTCAAGTGGGGGGAGATGCCCAATAGCATCTTTAACCGTTACATAATTCTCTTTTTTATGAGTTGGCGATATTAAATCAATATTTCCGAGACGTGAAGCTAAGAATACCAATCGTTTCCTAGTTTGTGGTATACCATAATCAGGACAATAAACAACTTTGTATTTAACATTGTATCCCTCATTCTGCAATACTTCTACAAAATCAGCTAATACAGATTTTAGTTTAAATGAAGCTATCGCAGGAACATTTTCCATTGTTACTATATCAGGATGAACCTCTTTTACAAGTCTGCCAAACTCATATAACAAGTTGTATTTGTCTTTATCTTTGTTTTTGTTTTTAAAGGCATAAGATGAGAACGGTTGACATGGAGCACAACCTGCTAAAACCTTAATAACATTTTTCTTTTGAGAATACAATTTATTTATCTCGTCTCCCGAGATAGTTTTCACATCTCTATAGTAAAATTTGCCACCTGTATTTGTTTCATAGGCATATTGGCAAGTATAGTCTAAATCAAAACCTGCAAGAATTTTCATTCCTTGGCATTTGAGTCCATAACTTAGTCCTCCTATACCACAAAATAGGTCAATTACTTCATATGTTTTATTACTCCGTGCCATAAAATACTATTTAGCCTGCAAAGATACAAAAATTTTTGCATTTATGCAAATAAATAGCGAAAATGTCGCTATTTTCTGGTGTAAGGTGTATGGTGTAAAGGTGGGGAGGGAGCAGCAAAGCTGCGGTTTAGTGGACGCTTCGCTACTGTTTAGGGTTTAAAGGCAAGTAATTCCCAAATAATATTCGGGAAAATGGACAAAGAAAGAGGGGTGTAAAAGTGCGCAAATTTAAAGTTGTACTTTAAGATTGCGCAAATTGGAGAGCACAAAGTAGCTGATTAGAGGTGCGGAATTACTCGCAGTGGTAGCCGCGAGAACTGAACCAAATGTGAGAAATTGGCTCGGCGAATTAGCGCAAGTGCACCCCATAACGCGAGCGTTATCGGGGACCCCGCCGAGGACTAAAAAGGTGGCGGGAGGCAAGTACCCCAATGCAATTTGGGGCTAATGGACAAAGAAGCAGCAAGGAGCTATTCAGAGGCGTGGATCAGGGAGCCGATGATGAAGCCACGGAAAGTGGTATAAGGATTAGGGTGAGTATTTGGGTAGCGGTCGGCTTTCTTGCGGTAGTCGGCGTACTTCTCTTCCCACTCAGCACGTAGTTCGGGAGTGTTCATGATGACAGAGGTTTGTTTGACCGCCTCTGCGAAAGAAGAAACAGCCTTCTGGCGAGAGGGCGCAAGAGGACCTTTATACGGATGCTTGACTACATAAGCATGCGTGCGACCGTTGCGGGTGCGCATGATAATCTTATCGGTGGAACCGAGTTTGCCCGACATGGAGTCGAAGGGATGAGAGAGAGTGGTTCTAGCCATCGTGTTCGGCAATCGAGCACGCGAGTATTTTTTAAGACAATTATTTTAGGTAACAAAAATACGCTTCACTACGTTCGCTACAAAAATAATTAAAAATCAATGGTGTCTTTTGTTTCTGCCCAAATGAATGCAACACGTTGCATTGGTGGGCAAAACAAAATCAATTTATACTCCGCGTTCGGAATTCCTCTATGCCAGAGAGGGGATAAGGATTAGTAATTATGGGTGCAAAGGTAGTGAAAGTTTTGCAGATTTGCAAGTTTTGGAAGGTAAAATTTTGATTTTATAGTGAAATAGTGAAAGTAGTTGATAGATACGGTATTCCTAGGGTAAGAATAGGGTAATCTATCGTGTATCTAACGTATATCTATCGTATATCTATCGTGTATCTATCGTATATGTAACGTAGTTGATAGCGGGTTGGAAGCGAAGGGATAGCGGAAGGTTTTAGGTGAGAAACCTGTCGCACGGCGAAAGAATTGAGAAAAGAAAGCAGCATTCTCGAAACCTAATTGCCATGCTATAGAATAAATAGGGTCATCACTATAACGCAAAAGCACTTTTGCCTGCTGAATCGTTCGACGATTAATCCAATCCATCACCGTTTGACCAGAACAAGATTTAATAACCATAGACAAATGATTAGGCGTAACTGCTAATTGGTCAGCATAGAAAGAAATACGACGATGCTTATCCCCTTGCTCGGACAAAAGTTGCAGAAAACGACTAAATAACATTCCACTACTTCCACTAAAAGAAAGAGAAGACACCTCTTGCACTGATGAGTCGGCATGAAGATCACTAAACATCGCCATCAGCATATGGCGCACCGTATCATCTTGCCAATTGGCATTTTGTGTAATAGCGTGGAGCATACGGATATACATATCTATACGCACAAGAAGAGGTTGGCTAACATTGAGCAAGATGTTGTGTGGGTACCAATCCGTGAGCGAGAGGTCTTTGAACGCCACTAAAAGCATGTCGAAATCATCGGTACGCTCGCCTATCTCAACAATACTATTAGGAGTAGAAATAAGTATCGTGCCAGCCGTGAGGCAATATGGACAGAGATTGATAGTAAGGTGCATCGTACCAGATAAAACACGTATCAACCGATATTCTTGCGTCAGAATAGGCAATCCAAAAGGAAAATCTTGCAGATTGATAGCATGCATATCCTGAATCACCAATAATCGAGGCGACAAATAATTGGCATTAGGCGCCATATTATACGCCGCAGGATTAGCAGGTACGCTGAGATGAACGAAAGGGTTTTGCTTGCTCATAGAGATTGAAATTCGTTGCAAAATTACATAAAAAGTATGGATTTGCCAAATTAAAATAGAAAAATCGTAGAATATGAATATATATTCCATAGATAGTGTTATTCCTTATTGAAAAAAAGGTAGTAATTTTGCAGCGAATTTTAATTAATCCAAAATCAATATGAAAGCATTACAATTTTATTCTCGTTACTGGGCGGCAATTGGCGGCTTAGTGTTTGTAGGTTTAGCATTTTTATTGGGCATTCAAGGAGATAGTATTCCGCTTCTCCAACGCCTAAGTATCATGCTGTACATGTCATTGTTGTTCCATCAGTTTGAGGAATATATTTTCCCAGGTGGTTTTCCTGTAGCCAACAATATCGCGCTATTTGGAGAGAAGAAAGAACCGCATCTATATCCCCTCAACCAACTGAGCGCACTGACTGTAAATGTGCTATGCGCTTATCCACTATACATAATAGGGATAGTAGCATATGAACACCTATGGTATGTGGTATTTTTGTCGTACTTCACAATGTTACAAGTACTGATGCATTGTTTGAAAATCAATATATCATTGCGTTCATGGTATAGTCCAGGTTGTCTGTCGGCTTTGTTTGTGATGTTTCCTATCGGTAGTCACACACTCTGGTACCTAGCTAACAACTACAATATGCCTCATTACTACTGGTGGGCACCTGCGCTCAGTTTCCCAGTGATAGCCGTTGTGACAATTCTGCTGCCAATAGTGATATTTAGAAACCGAGATACGAAGTTTGGATTTGCACAGCACGAAGCCGATGATTTCGCGGTAAAACATGGAATTGCTACACTTTGGCGTAAGTAGCAATAGAGGAGTATAATAAAAATAGAGTGTGCCGTGATGGACACACTCTATTTTTTGGATATTGGACGCCGCAAAGCGGCTATTGGAAATAGGCAAGGATTATCTCACTTGGGTGAGGGATTTTACATGAGCGTTGAAGGCGTCCTTCTTGAGCAAGTCCTCGAGGGTGAGGTGCATGCGGTAGTTCCAGAAATGCTCTGGGTTAGAAGGCAAGTTGATACGCTCAGCGTGTTGGTCAGCCAAACGAATATCACCATCAATAGCAAACCAGTCTTGCAATGGGAGAATTACCCACATAGCTGGACTATACATGTGCTGATTAACGATGAATTCGGCAATTTCTGGTGACATCTCCTGTGGAGCTTCACCCCACCAGCCCATCTGCTCGTTGTAGAACTTCTGAGTGACTTGGCGGTCCTCCTCCCACCATGCACGAACAGGGTTCATGTCGTGGGTACCGATGGTACAAACGCTATGGTAAGGTGCATCCGCTGGGTGAGCGAACGCTACGGTTGGGTCCTTAGGCATGCGTTGGATCTCGAGCGAGAGGATCTGCAATTGGTTCATGACATCAGGCACACAGGTAGGCACCATACCGAGGTCCTCGCCGCAGCAGAGCATGTCGGTAGAAGCGATGAGTGTAGGCAACTTCTTGAGTGCAGACTCGCGCCAGAAAGAGGTGTGGCGGTGGTAGAAGTAGTCGTTGTGGATGTCAGCCAAGAGTTGGCGTTGGTCGGCATAGAGCTCTTGGTAGTTGTGTGACTGGTAGAGCGCGATGCGTGGGTGGAGCATCGATGGGTTCTTCTGGTCACGCACGAAGAGCACCTCGCAATGCAGATACAAGAGTCCGTTGAGGACATTGTCGATATTGCAGTTGTTCTCGTGAGCCGCACGGTTCTCAGGGTTGAGGAAGAACTGTTGCACCTTGCGTTGGGTGTCGAGATGCTCAGGGAAGAAATAGATATATCCGTCGTTGGTATGGAGGAAATTGTTCTTCACATACTCGGTATCGTAGCCGAAGGTGTCGCCGAGGAAGTTAGCACGGATATATGGCTTGGTGAGGCGATCCTCGTCGAGTTTCACGCCCATGTTCCAGAGGTCTTGGAGCGAATAAGGCATAGCAGGAGAGAAGTGACCGCAGAGGCCCCAAACATCTGTTTTGCGCATTTGCCAGATACGGAAGAAACCAAGGATATGGTCCACACGATATGCGTCGAAATAGTCCGCCATCTTGGTAAAACGGAACTTCCACCATTGGTAGTCGTCTTGAGCCATAACATCCCAGTTGTAGGTAGGGAAGCCCCAGTTCTGACCACGTGCATCGAAGTCATCGGGTGGCGCACCTGCCGAAGCAGAGAGGTTGAAGAGGTGTGGGTCGGTGGAAGCATCCACAGAGTCAGGAGAGATACCGATAGGAATATCGCCCTTGAAAGCCACGCCTACAGAGTGTGCATAGTCCACCGCCTCGCGGAGCTGTTTGTCCGCATGGAACTGGAGGTAGCAGTAGAAGTCCTTAGGTTGTTTGTCGCGCTTAGAGAGGAACTCTGCGTAAGGCAAGAGCCAGCCCTCGTTGGCAGCGAGGAAAGTCTTATATTCGTCAGAAGCGAAGAGAGTAGCTTTGTCGGTCTTGTAGAGGGACTTGAAGTACTTCATCTTCTCGTCGTAAACGCATTGGTAGTCCGCAATGGTCTTGGCGTTGAACTCCTCCTGTGTCTTGCGATACTTCTTGAGTTGGGTAGGAGTGAGGGTGCCCATCTTCTCGATATTGAGGTAGATTGGGTGGAGCGCGAAGACACTAACCGCGTTGTAAGGATATGAGTCGAGGTTGTTGTGACGAAGGGTAGTGTCGTTGATTGGGAGGGTTTGGATCATTTTTTGACCTGTGAGTACAGCCCAGTCAGCGAGGAGCTTGAGGTCTTGGAACTCACCAATACCAAAACCATTCTCCGAGCGGAGAGAGAAGACAGGCACAGCTACGCCAGCGCCCTTCCAGTTGGCTTGGGTGTAGCGGAAAGGAGAGTCGGAGATGACATAGTGCTTAGCACGTTGTACATCCCAGATCTTGCGGTTCTCGCCCCACTCCATGTCCACGATGTCGCCAGACTTGAGGTCGTAGATGACATACTTGTACTCCACTACAGAGCCGAGTTTAGCGTGGAAAGTGACGGTCCATTCGGGGTTGTAGTTGTGGCTATTGGCAATAGGCGATTGGCTATTGGTCATAGGGAGTTTTTTGGTGCGATCCCATTCGCCGAGGGCGGCGATATTACCCATGATAGCCACACCCTGATGACGCTCGAGGCGAGGTACATTGACCTTAACGGTGATGTTGCCAGTAGCTTTCTTAGCGGCTACAGGCGCACGGTGTGCGAAGAGCACTTGGCTGAAGACCTTAGAAGCGAAGAGCGATTGAGATTTGTCTTGCCAGAGGTCGCGCAGCACGATATTGCCAGGTTGGCACTCGAGGAGGTGAGGCATAGACTCGCGGCGGAGGATATTGCCCTGTTCGTCGAGAACTACATAGCAGTAAGAGATGTACTTATGGATGTCGCTGAGGGTGACTTGAGCCGACCACTCAGAGTTGCCGTGGCAGTCCATAGGGAGCGTCACAGGCGATGCGGTAGTGATGTCCGCATCCGCAGCGTAGAGAACAGCGAGTTGTTGTCCCCATTGCGCTTGGTAGTTGATTGTGAAATGTAGGGTCATATGTTTGTTGTTTGTTTAGAAGTTCAGAAGTTTAGAAGTTCAGTAGTTCAGAAGTTTAGAAGTTATTTGGTTTTGCCGTTGCGGTAGAGGATGGAGCCTATGAGCATGGGCAGGACGGTGTTGATGAGCCAAATGAGTGCGACGGCAAGGGCAATGCCGGCTGTGTTCGAGCTGAAGACACCGAAAATAATGAGCGACCAGGTGCCACGGATGGCTATATTAGCCGCAGGTATGGATGGGAAGACTGCCACCATCATGTAGTAGAATGGGATGGCAATCATGTATTGCACGAGGGTCATGTCTACGCCGCAGAAGTGAAGTGTGAGGGCAAGTTGGAGTGCCCAGATGATATAGCGGAGCATGGACCATGCGATGGTCTTCATGAAAAGCGGATAGGACATATGCGAGAGCGCAAGGGAGAGCTGGCGCATCTGGGTGTTGTGCCACTCGTGGCGAGAAAGATAGCGCACGAGGTGAGGCAGGAAGCTGAGCAGGAGCACCAAGACGATGAACGCTACAGCGAAATACTGCATCGGGATAGCAGGATGGTAGCTAACAAAGAGCCATGTGGCAGGAACACCGAAGATGAGTTCGACAACGAGTAATGCTACTGTGCCAACGAAGCCGAGGCCGACAGCTGCGGAGAAATTGCTCTTGTCTTTGAGCAGCATGGCACGAGCGGGATAATCGCCTGCGTGGTATGGCGTGATGAAGGCGCCGACGTAGCCATAATAG
>CALCGX010000077.1 GCA_937901225.1 uncultured Bacteroidales bacterium
TCCTCGGTAAATGCAGCACGGGTAGCCTCTTCGTTCTTATAGTAGCCCATCATCACGTTCTCTCCACGCACCAGGATCTCGCCCTCGCCTTTCTCGTTAGGATTGTCAATTTTTGCCTCCATACCTGGCACAGGCGCACCGCAACTACGACGTTTGAAGTATTTAGGTGGCAAACCACTGACGAGTGGTCCGCACTCGGTCATACCGAAACCGATTGACAATGGGAAATTAACATCCAACAGACATTTCTCCACGACAGGGTTCATTGCTGCTCCACCGCAGAGGAAATAGCGCACTTGACCGCCAAAGGCTTTTACAAGGGATTTCTTTACATAGGCACGAATGAGGTTCATGATACCAGGTGTGTACCAACAGAATTTGAGTACTGCCTTGCTGAGTAGTGGATCGAGTTTCTTCTTATGAATTTTCTCTATCACCAATGGTACCGTAGCAACCAAATATGGATTAACATCTGCCATGGCTTTCAGTAGCAGACTTGGAGTAGGTGCTTTGGTAAGGTAATAGATAGTTGCACCTGCACTGAATGGATAAAGGAAGTCTGCTAATTGACCGAACATATGCGCCAAAGGCAACATACTAACAACGCGTTGACCTGGCTCTACAGGTAGGATATGCTGACCGTTCTCAGTATTGTTACTCAGCGAACGGTGGCTAATCATCACGCCTTTTGGTGAACCCGTTGAGCCCGAAGTATAATTGATGAGTGCGAGTGAATCAAGATCAATCTCGCCATCTTGCACGAGCGAGAAGAATGTATTCTCAGTGAGGGTAGATGGTTCGGTCATGATATGCTCCACATTCCCCTTGTACTCCTCTGCGAGGTGGATAAACGAGAAGTCATCCATTGACATGATGGCTTGTAGCTTAGGCAACTGCTGGTGTTGCAAGTCGCGCCACACATAAGGTCCAACGATGAGCATCTTCGAGTCAGAGTGTTCCAGGAGGCGTGCCAAATCCTCTGCTTTGAAGTCTTGCAAGAGGGTAACTGCCACCGCTTTGTAGGACATGATTGCCATGTAGGAAACCACCCAATTGGAGCAGTTGCGCGAGGCAATAGCAATCTTATCTCCTTGTTGAATACCCAACGTACGGAAAAGTTTATGAAAACGGCGAACTTGTTGCGCCACCTCAGCGTGGGTATATTGTGTTTTCTCTCCGTAATCAACAAAAGCGACATCGCGCCAACGATTATGGATCACTTGATCCATATAATGTAAAAAATGGTGTTTCATAATCAATTTTGAAATTTTGAATTAAGAATTTAGAACATTCAGTATCGAATTCCTAAACCCCTAAAGTAGTTAATACTTCCTCCCTTGTCAAATCCTCTCCAATTAATTCTGTTGGGCGGCATGGCACCTCAGCAGGTGCGTGCGCCGCATCAAAAGTAAAATAAGTACACGTACATTCCACTAGAATCTCCCCCTGTGCACTTTTAATTTCTCCATCCACTACGGCAATATTGCGTTTCATCTCGCGCAGTCGTGCACGCAACTCTATATAATCTTGCCGTATCACCACAGGTTTGCGGAAACGCGTTTCCATCTTAGCCGTTACCCCCGAAGATTGCAACTTATGAAAAACTACCCAACCGCAAATCTCATCCAACAACACTGACTGCACACCTCCATGCAGTGTATTCTCCCAAGACTGATAATGCTCCTTTGGACGCCAAAAACACACCACATCATTGCCCTCCTCATAGAACTGCATCTGCACCCCGAAATGGTTGTCAGGACAGCAACCAAAGCAATGATAGCCCTCTACCCCTATCCATGGATTTTTAATCAGTCGCATCGTAATTTAGAAATAAACTATTATCGTTTTTTCTCTTTTAAGAATGCAGGTAAAAAAGTTCCTGTAATGTATGAAAATTTTGGTTCTTCAGCCAATAGTTCATGACATTTTTGGATGACTTCTTCCTTGCTCCTTACATATCCCATACTTTGTAATAATGGCATCTGTAGGGCACGTATATTCCAACGAGGATAATTGTATTGATTAGCATGTTGTTTGTAGATACTATCTGCTTTTTGGTAATATTTAAGTGCTTTTTGCTTGCTACCAAAAAACGGATTAAAAAATTCCACATTCCCTTGCATGGTCAATACAAATGGATCGTTCGGACTAATTTCCATTGCACGGTTAATATAGTCATAGATTCCTTTGATTTGCTTAGTTATTTGACGTCTTTCAAACGACAAACGAAAACTGCAAACTCCTGTCTTGTAGCAATAATATACCCCAGAATCAAGATGTGCTCGATGTGCTTCCAAATGGTTAGCGAATTGCTCTAGTCGATAAGCCGCATCCTCTAGTTTGGCACCAATAGCATGCGCAGCATAACCATATTCATAGTTCAACAAGGTATCTCTCTTCTCAATAGCCACGCTATCCCAATTCAAAGAATCAATGTATCGTGCCCATACATCCATCTCTGCATTGAGGTAAGCATCGTAGAGCTGCTGCTCCGAGTCTTGCGCGAGGCAAGTACTCGAGAACAGCACCACGATTATTGATAAAATATTACGTATTTTCATCTATTTACTTACCCTCTTGCTCAAGCATCAAAGTACGAGTAGGTTGGTCGCATACCTCGCTTGGTCCGTAGTATTGGATTGGACCAGGATAGATGTAGCTGAGTTGTGGGTCAGCCCAATCTGCACGGTGAGCAGCCAAGTACTTGAATGGCTCGCCGTTGAGGTCCACCAAAGCCTTTTGGATAACTGGTTTCATCTTGCCGTGGCGACGCTCCATGTTCATCATCATGGTTACAGGCACACCACCAGCAACCCACTCAGCAGCAGGTTTGGTGAGGTTCTTTACGAGCGCCATATAGCCAGTCTTGCCAGCTGCGATGAGGTGAGCAGCGGTATTACCAAGGCTGTAGCAGTAGTCAGCATCGAAGTTAGATGGCATCGCGCAACGACCTTCGTAACCGAAGAAGTGGTTGAGGGCAGCGAATTTGCCCTTGTATGTACCAGCCGCTTTGAGTTGAGCCAAGCGTTTTTGTACCATTTCGATGAGGAGTTTCTCTGTCTCAATTTGGCTAACCATTACGTTGCCATGAGGGTCACGGTCGAGGGTAAGTTGCTTAGCAATACCCTTTGGCAAGCTGCGATAGAGGTCGCAAGATGCAGGAGTGAGTTTGGATTTTACATACTCGCGCTTAGCATCGTCGCCTTCGAGCGCAGCAAACTCTTCGTTCTCAGCGAGCATATCGTTGAGCTCTTGGATGAGGACGCGCATAGCAGGGATAAACTCGATGAGGCCCTCTGGAATGAGGATGGTACCGAAGTTCAAGCCAGCATTAGCACGAGCTACGATTACCTCTACGATTTGCTCTACCACCTCGTTGAGGGTCATATTGTTAGCCTCTACTTCCTCAGAGATAAGGCAAACGTTTGGTTGTGCTTGCAAAGCGCACTCAAGTGCGATGTGGCTAGCAGAGCGACCCATGAGACGGATGAAGTGCCAGTATTTCTTAGCTGAGTTAGCATCGCGTTGGATGTTACCGATAAGCTCAGCGAAGGTCTTACAAGCGGTATCAAAACCAAAAGAGGTCTCAATCATCTCGTTTTTGAGGTCGCCATCGATAGTCTTAGGACAACCGATCACTTGGATACCGCAGTTCTTTTGTAGGTAATACTCAGCGAGCACGCACGCGTTGGTATTAGAATCATCACCACCGATAATCACGATAGCCTTGATACCGAGCTCGTTGCAGACCTTGATACCTTTGTCGAATTGCTCGATCTCTTCCAATTTGGTACGACCCGAACCGATGATATCAAAACCACCCGTATTGCGGTACTCGTCGATGATGTCTGCGGTGAGTTCTGCATACTTGCCATCTACCAAACCACTAGGACCTCCGAGGAAGCCGTAGAGTTTGTTCGCTGGGTTGATGCGCTTGAGCGCGTCGAACAAACCACAGATTACGTTGTGACCACCAGGAGCTTGACCACCAGATAGGATTACACCTACATTGAAGGCCGCTACGCTAGCCGCTTCAGCAGTAGGCTCAAACTCAATAACAGGCATTCCGTAGGTGTTAGGGAAGAGTTTTTGAATTTCCTCTTGGTCCGCTACAGATTGCGTTTTTGCGCCTTCTTTGAGGCTCACATTACCTTGCAAAGCCACTGGCATCTTAGGTTGATACGCAGCACGAGCGATTTGCAATGGGCTTTTTGTCATTGTCATAGGATTGATAAGTTTTATTAAGTTTTAAAAGTTTTAAGAGTTTTAAAAGTTTTAAGAGTTCTAAAAGTTTCAAGGGTAGTTCTAAAAAAAATCTACAGACCTTAAATTACGCGACAAAGGTACAAAAAAAAAAGCGAATCTGCAAATTTACGTATAAATTTGGAGAAAAACATATTATTTTTTTTGCAAATCGTACTTTTCTAAACATTTATAATGCCCATATAGATTTCAACTCCCTCAAAAAAAAACATCCATGGGCGCAACAAAAAGATTAACACATTTTAACAATCAGCCCATCATTCGTGCCACTATAACACTTTCACACTATAACATAAAAAAAAGAGTCGAATGGTATATATCGCATAAAAAATAATATTATATATTATATATATAATTATTATCTACCCCAATACCCCCTAAAAAAAGTCGATTTTTTAGAAAGTATGATTTTGGTGTTTGGGCAGCATGGAGAGTGATTTCGCTCATAAAATGATGTTATAGTGTGATAGTGTTATGCAGGTAGATGTTAAAAAACGTTAATAATTATTATCTATCTTCGGGGTATCTTCGGGATATCTTCGGGACAAAGTGAAAGCATGCAACTAAGTTCAATCGTCTTAAAAAGTTGCATATGTCAAAAAAAAGTTGTACCTTTGCAGCCCAATACGCGAGGACGCTCGTACAAACTATGCGATAAGTCCGATTAACAACACACTTGCAAACAATCATGACCTGATTGTTTGGTTGTTGTGTGAATAATAATAAGATTAGTAAAATAGCACATCATTGATGTTGAGAGAGAAAAAATAATAATGGCAATAAAGAATATCCATATTCTATACATTCTTCTAATGTTTTCTGTGACCATTTTCGCACAGGAAACACCCTCTCGTACCGCAGCCAGCGGTATTGTGGTAGATGCAGAGAGTGGCGAGACCTTGCCATTCGTACAGGTTTATTTTCTAAAGTCAACCACGAGTAAAGGAATGACGGCCTCTGGAGTAGGCACGACGACCGATTTGGATGGCAATTTCACGATTAGCAACACGGCAGGATATACCATGCTTACTTTCCAAATGATGGGTTACAAGACAAAGACCATCACCGTGAGCAAAGGTCATAGCAAAGCCAATATGAAGATAAAATTAGACCCTGACGTATATGGTTTGCAAGACGTGATCATCACCCCTAAAAACAAAAAGAAAGACTACCGTCGTCGAGGTAATCCTGCTGTGGAACTGATTAAGAATGTGATTGCTAACAAGAATGAGCACTGTGTACAATCACTGGACTACTACACAGCGCAATCCTACACGCGCATGTCTTTTGCGTTGGACAATATCAATATCAATTGGGAGAAGCCATTTTGGAAGAGTTTTACTTTTCTGCAAAAATATATCGACACTACAGGTGTATATCCTAATGTGACAGTCAGTATTCGCGAAAATTTGAACGACGAATATTACCAGCGTAGGCCATACAAAGAAAAAAAGATCATACAAAAAAATCGCGTTTTCGGTGTGGAAGATTTGGTTACCTATGGTTCTATACATGAGAACATCAAGGAGCTGTTCAAAGATGTGGACATCAATCACAATAGTTTGAATCTGCTATACAACCGCTTTGTATCCCCACTATCGTCCTCTATTGCAGTTAGTTTCTATCAATACTACATCATGGACACCATCATGGTGGATGGTTATCAGTGTATTGACTTGGCGTTTGTGCCTGTGAACTCAGAAAGTTACGGTTTCACGGGACACCTATATATTGTGAATGACTCAACGTATCGCATTAAGAGATACGCCATCAATATTCCTCCAGAAATCAACCTCAACTTCGCGAGCAACTACTCCATTGAGCATAATTATGTCCAGTTGGAGAATGGTCTGTGGGCACCCGATAGAACGACCACTTATGCCAAATTCTATATTTTCAACAAGAAAAAAGGTATGGTGGCACGACAGACCAAGATATATACCAACTGGGATATGGAAACACCTATTCCACCTGATATATTCTCGAACATGACCGCTGACGAAGTAGAAACCAACGACTCGATGGCTGTTCACTATGGTGCTGCAGCATGGGATACGCTGCGTCCAGAGCCACTGACTAAGTATGAGAGTTCGGTATATGAATTGGTGCAAGAAGTGACTGCTGTGCCCAAATTAGCCAGCGCTATCGCAGCCATCAATGCTATTACAACTGAGTTTGTAGCTACTACACCTGCAAGGGACCTTGATTTGACCAAGTTTGACTTTGGTCCGATCTATAATTTCGTCAGTTGGAACATGCTGGAGGGTGTTCGTTTGCGCATCGGAGGAACCTCTACGGCAAAGTTGCACGACCAGTTATTCTTTAGGGGTTATGCCGCCTTCGGACTAAAAGATTTGCGTCCAAAGTATAATGCCACATTTGTATATACCTTTGACAAACACAAGAATCAGCCTTATGACGGTTTGCGTCATCACTTGCAATTAAGTGCCCAATACGATGTAGAAGAACCAGGACAGATTACTGATGTCATACGACGTGATAATATACTCATGTCCATTCCGACAGGCACACCTACACTCGGTTTTAACCAGTATGTATTCCGCGCCAAATTGGAATATATGAAAGAATGGCAGAATATGTTCTCTATAAAAACTGCCTTTGAATTTAGCAATAACGAAGCTGCAGGTGCATTGCAATACAACCGAATCGACTACACCCCGCAAACAATAGGAACAGAAAATTACTATTCTTCAACACTCTCATCCATCGGACAATATCGTAATTACGAAGCGATGGTGGATTTCAAATTTTCGCCAGGTACACGTATCTTTATTGATCGTATGGGTATAGAGAGTCCGTTTGCGATGGACAAAGATGCACCGACATTCAAGTTGACACACTATATAGGTTATTTGGACGATAGGCACAACGGAGGCAAAGGTTACTTCTACAACCGCACCGAAGCATTGGTGGACAAACGCTTTTGGTTCTCTGCTTTTGGAATGTTGGATGTGCGTTTGCAAGGCGGATACATTTGGCAACAAGTACCGTTTACCAAACTATATATCCCCAACAGTAGTACGAGTATTTTCTTAGCTCAGCGAGCATTCAACTTGATGAAGCCAATGGAATTTATGATGGATTATTATGTGGGATTATATACTACGTATTTCCTCAAAGGATGGATATTGAATCGTATTCCTGGCATCAATAAACTTAAATTACGCGAAGTAATCAGTTTCTCGGCTATTTACGGTGGTCTTACCAATAAGAACAACCCTTACCATGCTGCGGAAAGAAATTCTGATCTATATGATTTTCCGCATACAGCTTTTGCTAATGGTAATAATGCCCAAGGCGACGTAGATTACATAGACGGCGTACCGTATATACATGATGACTTTCGCATCTCCTCTCCTATGGGGCCATTGCCTTATATGGAATTGACAGTTGGATTGGAGAATATCTTGAAATTCATCCGTATTGATTATATCCGTCGTCTTACATACAACGACTACGAGCTCCCTTACCAAGTGCCACAATTGGATGGAGCGGGCAATGCCGTATTGGACGAGAATGGCGAGCCAGTGATGATTAACGCACGCCGTAAGGTAGGTGCATGGGGAAGAAACGGAGTCAAACTAACCGTCCGTTTCTCATTCTAACATACTTGGCAGCACAACAATCCCTTGTTCTGCCGCAAAAATCACTTGGAAAAATAGTTGTTTCTGATTAATTTATCCGACAATATATATGCCTCAGACTCTTGGATAGGACGTGTTGGATTCTCTAAAAGATCAATGCCCAAGCCTTTCCAACGATAGTTCTTCACGCCCAAAAGAGACATGTAAGTAGGATAGATATCCATTTGGTACGCATCGTTCGTGTAACGGGGATTACCTTGTATCTTAGGAGAATAAATCAAAAGAGGCAAACAATCATCCATAGGCTGCAAGTTCATATCGTGCGCATCAGCATACTGCTGCATTTGGCGACGCTTCTCATAATGCAAAATACGATGGTCGGCAGTAATAACAATGGTATATTGTTGCAACACAGGATCGGACTCTAACTTACGTACAATATAGCCTAATCCGTCATCCAAAGCATTGAATGCACGAATAAAATTATACATCACCCAAGGCATATCTTCAGGCAATGGCAAGTGTGAAAGTTCCTCACTTAGAAAAGGTGCGTGAGTAGATTGTGTGATGCATTGTATATACTGTTTTCCTTCATCAACTAGAGCATTTAACTTTTGGAAAAGCATGGTGTCTATGTCACTATAGCATATTGTAGTATCATATCCATAGGCAGGTGACATTTCCGTTTGATTCCATACGCGCAAGTCATGAGGAAGAAGACATACTGTAGAATCAGGCGCAAGCGACATGACCGCAGGATAAGTATGTTTACCATAATAGAGGCACGTACCGCCTGCATTGATAGGTAGTAAACCCGTATTGACAATCAACTGTCCATCTGCAGAAGGAGCACCTACTATTTGAGTATGAATACGATTGGCGTAAAACACGTGATCATTTTGTGTGAGGCGATAGAGATTAGGCATTATTTGAGGTGTCAATACCCAATTCTCTAAACTTTCTAACAGAATAATAATCAATGGCGATTGCAAAGTATCAGTTGGCTGACCATTGTCAAGCATTGTCATCATTTGCAAATCACTATCAACCAAAGGACGCTTGGGCTGAATACCATTGATCATTAGGAAATAGTCCGACAGAATATATGCAGGAGAATAAAGCACGCTGGTATTGGCTACAGTAGTAGGAAAATGCATGCCATAGACAGGTTCTCTTCGCTCACGAACGAAAGGCCAGCAATCAAATGAAGTCTTATGCTCGGACACATAGATGGCTTCGCCTGATAGACGGAAGGCTACAGAAACAAACACTACTATTATCCATGCTCGCCAATTGCGTACACTCTTAGTCGTATAACGATAGACTAGACAGAATAATATAGTCAAAGCATAGAAGAGCAAATCTATTCCCCATTCTATATATATTAATACTGACCAAAAATAGCCATGTAGGTTGCTAGACATATTAAATGCCTCGGCATCTAACAAAATATGGTTATTGCGCATGTAAATAAGATTCGCAATAAACCATGTATCAATAATAAAAGAAAGTAGAATAAGCCAACGCTTGTCACGTAATAGAAATGTAAAAGAAGCAAATAGCAATGCCGCCGCAACCTTAACAAAGGTTTTAGATAAAATTCCTACGAACGATGGTTGCAGTGCTAATTCACGAAAGGCAAAATGGTCAAATAATAACGTTTTACCAAAGATGAATATAGCAAAAATAGCAAATACACACCAATTGGCTCGGTTGCCAATGGCAAGGCATTGTTGTATACGCTCTCTCATACTTTAGCAATACAGAAGCATCCCGCCATGATCAACAGCAATCCCAACCAATGTATAGGCGATACGTGCTCACGCAGAATAATCATACCTGTTAACACACTAAAAACAAATCCTAAGCTTGTTAATGGGTACACCAAGGAAAAAGCATATTTATTGAGTAGCCACAACCAAAAAACATTTGCGCCTATCAGCAGCCACAAGCCAGACTGCAAGTACCAGTTAACAAATAGATGCCCCACATTGCGCCAAGTCCAAGTAAATGGACTCGCAGCAGCCATACCCATTTTGAGAAGTAACTGCCCTACAACAGACATCGCCTGCTGTATGAGCATAAAAAGAAGTAGATACGATGTTTTCATTTATTCTTCTTGAAATATTAACCTATATACTTACCTTGTTTTAAACGAAAAGACTCCTGCAAATCACGATAACGCAGAGCCACCTCCTCTATCACACTTTCCCACGACCGAGAAATTGTCTTTGCTGCCTTTTCGCCTACCCGTGCTATTTCTTCTGGGCGGTTCATCAAGTACGTAATCTGCTGAACAAAATCAACAGGATCATTGTGTGTAAGGAATCCATTAATTCCGTCCGTAATAGCCGTAGCCGCAGTGGACTCTCGCAACAGAATGGAAGGAGTATGCATAGCCGCCGCCTCACGCACTACAAGTCCACAGGTATCGTACAACGATGGGAAAAGGAATAAATCCGCAGCAGCATATATTCGTTTGAGTCGTTCACGGTCGTATATATTACCCAATAAAGTAACACGATGCGATAATCCTAGTTGTCCAATGAGCATACGGATATCGTGTACGGCATAACCAGTACCAACCATGAAAAAATGAAATGGCTGATCCTTCAATAGCGCCAATGACTCTAAAATAAAACGAATATTCTTTTCCCATATATGTTGCCCCACGAAGAGAAGCATCATTTCGTTTGGCATCATACCCAGTTCTTCACGCATGGCTTCACGCATGTTGGCAATCTGCGTTTTGGAGGCATAAAAATCATTGCCATTCTCTACTACCTCCACATGCCCCTTATAACCATACTCACGCAACGTTTCCTCCACAGCAGGGAGTGGTATCCATACTTCATCCGCTTGTTCAAAGAAACGAATAACATGCTTCACCATCAAATCTACAATCAGTTTGCTGCGCACGTTGTGCTCAAAGTCCTGACGATATTTGCTATGAAAAGTCGCAACAAACGGTATGTGCTGCCGCTTGGCTACTTGGCGAGCTAATCTGCCCGTTGTAAATGGACAATGGGCATGCACTAGATCAAACTGCATCTTGCTCCACTTGCGCCTAAAGGATATATCTATATCTGGCAAACCATAACGATAAGGTGGTCGAAAAGGAATGGGAATAGAAATATAGCGATGAATAGGATAAGAGGCAGAAGCCATCACTTCTTGCATATTGGGCGCATATGGAGTAATCACAGAAACATCATGCCCCGCCTCCTGCAACCAATGCGCATAATTTTGCGCTGTAATCCCCACACCATCCAATACAGGAGGAAAATTATCATTGAAAATTCCTATCATGGTATTCAATCATAGTAGTCTTTCGGCTGCAAAGATAGTACTTTTTTTTCAAACTGCCAAATTTTCAGGCATTTTTCGTACAAAGCGATAAGAATGCACAACTTTCGCAAGTATGCTTGTCGCTGGTAGGGGCAAAAGGTTGATTGATGTCAAAAATTTCCTCTATCAACGATTGCAGATGAGTAAGAAACTCTTGTTCTACGTCCTGGAACGATAGAGGCTGATTATTATGGTGCACCACAGGCATATCTTCTGGCGCAATATTGCGGGCCGAAAAAATATAAGGTTGGTGGCAGGTGGCAGTTGACAGTGGACAGTTGACAGTGGACAGTTGACAGTTGGCAGTGGACATCCAACAATAGAGTAAGGTTTGCAAAATCTGACGCTGACCTTTCGTGCGAACAGGCATTACCCCATCCTCGGTAGGCTCCACTACGCCAAAGACCTTTGCCATATTCTCATAGGCTAAATCAGTCTTACCCGTCTTATAATCAATCACACGTAAGGTATTGGCTTTTAAATCAATACGATCGGCAAAGCCATACAGCCAAACATCATTTAGTTGCGCCGATAGGCGTGTCTCAGAAGCCACATATTGAAATGGTGCATGATGGTGGTCATTGCGCAATATATTATTCACATAAGTACGCACCACACGATTAGCTAAACCATCTCCACAGAGTTGTTGTAGCGGCTCAAGCGCATGCCAATAAGTATCGTCATTCGCTTGCGCGAGGAGATGTTCGACATCCGTTGCAGAGACATTCTTGCCCACAAAAGGTGCATATAGGTATTCCATGATAGCATGCAACACGTTGCCAATGGTCAGTTCGCTGGCTGAGATACTCTCATCAGGTGCAGGTTCCTGAAGATGCTCAATATACTTGTAGTGGAACTGCTTTTGGCAGCGCAGATATGTAGTCAACGCCGTAGCAGACAGCGAGTGAATGGTCTGCAAGCGGTCGGCTTTAGCAATCGGCTCACAGGAAGATGTTTGCAATGCTGTGAGTTGGTTCGTGACCACAACATGCTGAATATCCACATCATACTGCCACTTGAGTTGGTAGAAATAACGCGACACTTCGCCCGAATGTTGCTCGTCAGCAGTGGAGTTGGTGATCAACCATACACGTTTAGCATAGGATAGCATGCGGTAGAAGTTGTATGCAAATATAGCATTCTGACGGTCCGGCGTAGGCAAATCAAAACCGCAGCGCAGGGTATAAGGCACAAAACTATTGCTGCTCGTGCGACCAGGATAGAGGTCGTCGTTGAAGCCCGTGATGATCACGTTATCAAAATCTAGTGCACGCGTTTCCAATACACCCATCACCTGCAATCCATCTAAGGGTTCGCCCACGTATGGTATGGTTGTTTCTAGTGTGAGCATCTTGAGGAGTTGCTGCACATCGGCTACGGTGAAAGCGATATTGGGATAGGTGGTCAAGGCTGTTTGGAGGCGATCGAGTACCTTGGTGAGTTGATATACACCCTCTGCATTATCATCGCATAACTGCGAGAGCAAACACTCACGCATTTGCGCGATGAACTCCTCTGCCGTCTCAGGCATCGGTATGAGGTGTTGTTCGGGATACGCCACCGGCATATAGAGCGATGTGGCACGCAATGGGTAACCCATCGTGACATTAATCTTGCTTACCGACTCAGGGAAAGCATTGAGCAAAGGGATCAACAACTGCTCATCAGGCAGCACAACCGCAGTACGTGTAAGATCTTGACAATCAACAGGAATAATATCCGACAATATGCGATACACCTCGTGTACCTCGCCGACTGTAGAAGGGACGGATATGAGGGTGATCTGAGGAGCCTCGCTGCAAGATGTCAGGAGTTGAGAGTCGGGAATCGCAAATCTCGAAGTAAATAAGCGGAGGTTTTCTTCCTTGAAAAGTGACGCTTTGTTCTGCGGGTCGCTGAGGTATGGACTATCGTAATCGAAATAGAAATCGGCTCGGCCCATCGCTTGCAAACGCAACATCAATTCACGCTCGGAAGCAGTCAAGGCATTAAATCCCAAGAAGACATATTGCTTTCTGAAACGCTCAGTAGGAATAGCATCCCAATGCTCTAGAACCTCGCGGTGGAGCATACCTTCGTATACCAAACCATCCTGCAATAGATTGGTGCGCAAAGCCACATAGAGCGGATATAGCAAATCCCAAGTATGGAGAAAACGCTCATGCAATTCCGCATTGGGATGATGGTCGTTAGA
The DNA here is from genome assembly GCA_937901225.1 of uncultured Bacteroidales bacterium. Taxonomy (GTDB): domain Bacteria; phylum Bacteroidota; class Bacteroidia; order Bacteroidales; family Paludibacteraceae; genus Colicola. The sequence continues at coordinate 13,411 of CALCGX010000077.1, forward strand.
GGTCTGAAACTCTAGCCAAAAACGCGACAGCGCTTTGCGCTGGTTATCGGTGAGATATGCAAAACGCTCGTCAATAGCATGCAGATCTTGGACAGAAGCAAACAACGCTTCCACATGCGGAACCAAGTGATTGTCTATCTCGGAGAAGTCTGCCAACATCATCTTGCCCCAATAGATAAAGCGATCAAGTGGCTCCGTATCTGAGCGCAGCTGTTGGTAAGCCTCGTATAGGCGCAATAGGAGCGTCAGAGGGTCTGCCACTTGCAAGTCTGAGAGTTCTGCAAAACACTCGTTGATACTCATCACACGAGGAGCAAATAGCGGTTGTTCTATATATTGCGAGAGGTATTTGCGGAAGAATAATCCTGCACGATGATTGGGAAAAACAAAGGTATAATGCTGCAATTCATCCCCCACCTCACACACGAATGTTTGTGCTATGGCATGTAGTTTACTCCTCATGATTTCTCCAAATGAGTTGTTTCAGGAATCGCTTCACACGTGTAATGATAGACCACGTCCTACTTGCAGGAGGATTCTCCATGAGCAACGTATCCATATCTGGCCCACCCGTCAACTGCTCTGGGTAAACTACCATCGAACTAAAACTGGTAAAATGCTGCGTAAGCATGGTAGGTATCTGCTCAAAGAGCGGATTGTAGCTGGCTGTGGACTTACGCGAAGATAGCAGGATGAGCATATCGTTGTCCATGATAGTCTGTGACAAGATACCAACCTCTTCCCAGCCCAACATATTGCGGAATGAAGCACGGAGATATTTACCCGGACGACGACACATGGTTTGCAACGCCACTTGCGTATCAGGATGCGCATAGAACACCACTTTAGCACCTAACTCACCCGCCAAACGGCGCACTAGACCGAAACAAGTGATAAAGTCGCGTTCCTTCTCTGCATAGCGAGGCACTGCTACTACAAGGCGATTGATGGTATTGATAGGTTGCACCTCATTATAAACAACCACCGACTTGCTGGTATGTTCTACCATATTTGAAACATCTTGCCAGTCGGCAGATTGTTTGATTTCGATATTATCCAAGCTTGCCATTTCGCCTATTTCGCGCAATGTAGGACGCAAATCCTTTCCCACTGAGGTCAACAGCCAATAGTCATCCTCATGGTCAGCTTCCAACTGTGTACTCTCTTGCAGAGCTAACTCCTTAGCCGCATGCTCAGTGATGAAACTCGAGGTAGTACAGAGCACTAAGATCATCAGGACAGAAGCATTCAGCACATCCGAAGACAAGAGTCCCATTTGATATGCAATAGTAACAATCGCCAATGTGCCCGCAGCGGTGGCATGAGTAAGACCAAACACCAATTGTCGCTCGTGTTTAGAGAAACGAAATACGATTTGAGCTATCCAAGCTGAAAGACTCTTGCCTATCAACTTCGTTGTAATCATCACAATCGCTATAATCAATGTAGTCCAACCGCTCCAGAAAGCGTGAATATCAATCATCAATCCTACACTAACGAGGAACAAAGGAATAAAGATACTATTGCCAACAAAATTGATACGTCCCATCAGTGGCGAACGATTAGGCAACAAGCGATTAAGCGAAACTCCGCAGAGGAAGGCACCCAAGATACCTTCTAAACCTGCTAAATCAGCCAACAACGAACTACCAACCAGCATCAACATCACGACCATAAACTCCGAAATGGGATCGCGATAACGCTTGAAGAACATACGAGCAAAGCGGGGGAAAAGCCACAGTACGCTCAGCAAGAACACTGCCACTAATATCAATTGTATCGCATAGTCCATGATACTTTGTGCCGAACGGCTCCAACCTTCCACTACAGCTAACACAATGAGTGACAAGGTGATAGCTACCATAGTAGCGCCCACCGTAATATTCACAGCCACATTCTTCTGTACACCATATCGACTAACAATAGGATAGGTCATTAATGTATGGCTACCATACATCGCGCCCAACAACAAACTAGGCAGCCAACCATAAGGGAGCAAGAATCTACTAGTGATTAGACCTAAACCAAAAGGAATGAAGAACGTACAAAGTCCAAAGAAGAGCGAGCGATACTTGTACTGCTTGAAATCGTTGATATCAATCTCGCTACCCGATTGGAACATAATACACAACATGCCCAATGAGCCGAGAATCTTAATCGTAGGACTCTCGCCTACAAGATTCAACACGGAGGGACCTATCACAATACCCGCCAAGATAAACCCCACAATACTTGGCACGTGAATCTTACGACACACGATTGGCACAAACCAAATGATACCAATAACGAGGGTTAGTAACAATAATGGCGAGAGTGTTATCATGGGGCAATGTGTCCGATTATTTATTTATCTGGAATGGGAAACTACCAATCAGTTCGCCATCCACAAAGAAGTCTGCATTATACCAACCTATCTGCAAAATCTCCTCTACCAACCAGTAGAGTGAGCCAGAAATCTCTTCACCTGCGTACTCAAATTCTTTGGATATAGAATAGTCGATTTCGCTGTTTTCAAATCGGAACACATCGTTCATACTCTTCTGCATCACCTCCCCGTCAGGACGAGTAATACGCATATAGAGTGTCTTCATACCTGGTTTGTTGGTAATATTGCGACCGATAGTATAGTCAAATTGCAATTTCTGAATTTGATTATAGATAGTCGTTTTGCGATCGCGCTTGTTGAGCGCAATCATTTCAAAGTGGCTGATCTCCAACATCGAAGCACGGCTAACCACCTCAGCGAGTTGCGTGCGCTCTTCTTCGAGCTGCTGTGCTTGGCGAGCGACTTCTTGGTATTGTTGTTTAACTTGTTGATTTTCTTTGACCAATCGCTTGTTAGTACGGTCAAGCGAGTCAATTTGATGTACATAACTTACCATCACTTGGCGCACGGTTGCCAACTCCTTCTTGAGTTCCGCAATACGGCGGGCATTGGTTACTTTGGTAATACGCAATTCCTCTAGAAGGTCTTGCACACGTTGTTTCTCTTGCGAAAGCAATTCCACCAACGAATCATTGTGAATATCAGGCGTTTGGTAGCCATCAAACTGGATAGCGAGTTCTTCGTACTCGTCCTCCAACTGCTCTTTTTCAAACTCCATCTGCTCTACAATCTCCTTGATCTCAGTCTTCTGTTGGAGATTCATCCAAACCAAGGCACACACACATAGTGCTAACACTACGAAGCCTACAATTAAAGCAATATATTTGTTCTTATTCATAATACATCTAATAGTTTTTCCATTCGGGTAGAGCGCGAACCTTTGAGAAGGATATTTTTTCCTTTCAATGGATTTGCAACTAAGTATTCATACAATTGCTCAACTTTCTCATACACAGGGTATGGCGAGGTGGTCTGCAAGTATTCCTCGCCCACCAAAAACACGGTATCTGCCTTACGCTCTGCCAACATATTCACGATATTTTGGTGCTCCAAGTGGGAATATTCACCCAACTCACGCATCGCACCAAGGATATAGGTGTCGCCTTTGAAGGCGTTGATAGCCGCCTGCATAGAGGTAGGATTGGCATTATACGCATCCACAATCAGCTGGTTGCAGGCCGTCTGCATTGCTTGGGAACGGTTATTGGTAGGTACATATTGGCGAATAGCCTCTAATGCTTGTTCGCAAGAGATACCAAAATGCCTACCCACACATATCGCAGCCGACACATTCTCTGCATTATATTCTCCCACAAGATGCGTGCCAGATGGCATGGAGCCTGTGGTGTAGAGTTGTGTAGTATTGTGTAGAGTAGTGTAGCATTGTTTGGCTTGGTTCTCCATCTCAGCAAGGTATGGATTATCGGCGTTGCGGAAGATAATGCCGTTGTGGGCAACGAGGTAGTCGTAGAGTTCCTGCTTGGTGCGCTGTACACCTTCAAACGAGCCAAAGCCCTCCAAATGCGCACGTCCCACATTAGTGATGAGTCCATAGTTAGGCTCTGCGATGTCCACCAATTCCTTAATATCACCTGGGTGCGATGCCCCCATCTCTACGATCGCCATCTCGTGCGCACGCGTGATTTGTAACAAGGTAAGTGGCACACCAATCTGATTATTGAGGTTGCCTTGGGTGTAGTGGAGGTTGTACTTGGTAGAGAGAACGGTCGCCAAGAGTTCTTTGGTAGTTGTCTTTCCATTGGTACCCGTGATACCGATAATAGGCAAGCCCAACTCACGGCGCCAAGCGCGTGCGAGGTCTTGCAGAGCAAGTAAGGTATTGGGAACCAACAATGTACCCTCTGGCAGCGCATATTCTGGGTTGTCGATAACAGCTAACGAAGCCCCACTTTCAAGGGCTTGTTGGGCAAACTTATTGCCATCGAAACGCTCGCCATGCAATGCAAAGAACACGCAACCTGCAGGCAGATTGCGCGTATCTGTACTGACACACAGCGAATCTTTATCTTTTATGAGAAAATCCCAATTCATCACGTAATTTATTCACTATTAATTTCAGCCTGCAAAGTTACCATTTTTTTTCAACATAAACAAATTTTGCTACTTTTTCTACAGATTTTAATCGTTAAATAGTCACTTTTCATTCAGCAAACCGACAATCAACCTTTTTAGATAAGGGTAAAATATGCAGCAAAAATTTGTGATTTTTTGGATATATGCAAAAAAAGCAGTAATTTTGCAAGCCAAATCGTAAAATGTAAATAGTCAAATCGTAAATTTGTATGTCAGTACATGTTCAAAATAGTCGTATGACGACCACGCGCCTCAGAAAGATGAAGCAAGAAGGCGATAAGATTGCTATGCTCACCAGCTATGATTTCACCCTCACCCGTCTATTGGACGAGGCGGGAATCGAGATGATTCTTGTGGGTGATAGTGCGTCGAATATCGTATGTGGCAACCGCTACACATTGCCTATCACTGTGGATGAGATGATCTTTCTCACCAAAGGTGTGGTGCGCGCAGCAGAACACGCATTAGTAGTGATTGACATGCCATTTGGAAGTTATCAAGTGAGTGAGGAGCAGGCAGTTACCAATGCGCTAAAGATGATGAAAGAGTCGGGTGCTGATGCTGTAAAGTTGGAAGGTGGCGAGGAGATCTTGCCTGCTATCCGCCATATGGTGCAAGCAGGTGTGCCTGTGATGGGACACCTGGGATTGACCCCACAAAGTGTGAATCAACTGGGTGGATATGGCTT
>CALCGX010000078.1 GCA_937901225.1 uncultured Bacteroidales bacterium
AAAGCACAGCACCGGATATTTTGATCATTGACTCCATTCAAACACTGTATAACGAGGAAAATACCTCCTCTCCGGGCAGTGTATCTCAGGTCAAGGACTGTACCATGACGTTGATGCATCTGAGCAAATCCAGAGGCGTCACAGTTTTTGTAGTCGGTCATATCAACAAAGATGGCGCTATTGCAGATAAGAACAAAGGAGTGATCATCATGGGGAACGAAGGCAATGGTATATCGCCAGCTATTAGAGAACTCATTACTCATCCCATCCGAATACCTTCCTTCCCCGAAGATGCAGAGACGTCAGAGAGTCTGAATGTAGGTATTGCAACGGCTATTGTATTGGCAGAGTTTAGAAGATAAACATTATAAATAAACACTAATATTAACCAAAAATTAAATGACCATGAAAAAAATTACAGCTTTTTTGCTATTTGCTTGTATCGTTGGTCAAGCATATGCATGGAAACCTCAATTCGCAGGTCACCGCGGTAGCTATCGCGGAGTGGAAAACACCGAAGAGGCCATGATGAATGGTATCAACCACTATGGTTATACTGGTTTGGAAATTGACGTCAAGACTACCAGCGATGGCGAGTATGTATGCTGGCACGATGATGATCTCTCTCGCGTGGGACACAATGTCACTATCCCTTACACCAAGTTTGCTGATATCAAGGACCTTACACTGACACAGACACGCGGCGGCGTTACCTATACCGCCAAGATTCTTACCGTAGATCGCTACCTAGAGATCTGCAAGGAGAATAATGTATTCCCTATCATCGAGCTCAAATGGGCGGTGGGTATCAATAGCAACGATATGAGCCGCTTCCCAGGATTGTACAAGCTTATTGAGAAACACGGACTTGTAGAAGAAGCACGTATCTTGACATCTATGCAACCATCATTGGAATATGTGCGTACCAATTATCCAAAATTACAATGCCAATACCTCTGTTATGAAGTTACTCAAGCACGTTATGAGTGGTGCAAGCAATGGGGTATCAACCCTAGCGTACAAACAGGCGGCTTGACCAAAGCTATGGCACGCAAATGCCACGATGCAGGCATGGAAGTTGTTTGCTGGACCGTCAACAGTAGCTCTGACTATAAAAAACATGGTGAACTTGGTTGTACCACTATGACTTGTGACTACCTCGTACCAGCCGACATGCCTGAGCTAGAAGATATCGACTGGGAGGCTCTTTCACCCACTCCTCCACTAGATCACCTCTATGTAACCCCGCTCTTCAACTATAGCGAAACAGCAGGAAACTTGCCAGCTAATTTCCCTACCACCAAATCAGGTAGCTATGTCAATGCACAAGAAGCAGCCTTTATCGACGGTGTATTCTATGTAGCTGACTACAGTGCTCGTAAAGTAGTAGCAGTAGACACCACAGGCAAAGTATGGGAACCAGGTATTGAAAACGCCAACCTTCGCCACGGTATTTGCCGCGATGATGCTGGCAACTTGATTCTTCATACTTCAGCAGATGCAAAGGTACCTACACAACTGACGGTGCTGAAAGCAGAAGACAACTCTGAGCATGTTATCTCCTTCACACTCAACAACAATGGTCAAACCAACTTCCCAACAGCGAGCGGTGATATATTCTCTGCTGCTGGTGGTTATGTATACTTTTTCCCTAACGGACAAACAACCGTGGAGGTGGTAAAGATTGCAAATGGCCAATTTGTTTCTACCACATCATGTCCAGTTAGTCTTACAGGTGCTACCGCAGGTTATGTGATTCCAATTGATAATAATCCTAATCACTTCATTTACCAAATACGTGCTAACGGCTATCATCTATACAAGAATGGAGACAAAGGCTCTTATTTGACTTCTCCAAACGGAACAACCGCTCCTTCACGCAACAACACTGTAGGTGGTGCATTATTCCAATTGAATGGTCACGATATGTTCGTTTACACCTCTGGCGCACACTACAAGGGTGGCTGGACCGTACGCGACATGACTTCCGCCGAACTGACACCAATGTACACCCAAGAGCAATTGGGTAATGGTGGCTACAATGCCAACGCATCAGTAGGCGCCTTCTTCTGGTGGGAGCGTCTTGACTCAGTAACCGTTAATCTTTATGAGTATTGTCTTGGACATGGTATTGCAGGTTGGGAACTCAGCGCTGAGCCTCACAAGATTCGCGTGCAGGACTTCACACTTAGTGCAAGCAATATCACCATAGAAAAAGGCGACACTGCTCATCTTCAAGCGATCATTACTCCCTCGAATGCAGCTGACCAAGATGTCACATGGCGCTATTCTCCTACTAACCGTTCTTCCAAACTCAGCAGCAAAGGCTTGACAGCCACATTCACCTCCACCAAAGAGGGCACCTATACCGTCACTGCTACTTTGGGAGAAAGAACAGCTACTTGTGAAGTGACAGTTACCACACCAACGGGTGTACAAAACATCACTACCATCCAACAAGAAGGCAAATACCTCCACAACGGACAAATACACGTTGTTAATGGTGGTAAAACATACACAATAGACGGAAAACAGTTGTGAGAAATAAAAAATAATCGTTTTTTATAGCTTTTTCTTGCATATTTCATGAAAATGTTGTAATTTTGCAGACTGATTAGTATTTTGACTTAAAGTGGGCTATTAAAATCTCCCCATCAAAGAAATGCAGAGTGTATGTAGTAAAATAGGACGTGGGATATGTGTGCTGGTATGCGCACTATGCTTACATGGTTGCGGCGAATATCAGGCTTTGCTCAAATCCAAAGACCCAGAATTGAAATACCAGAAAGCATTGACATATTTCAACGACAAGCAATATGTAAAAGCGCAAACACTGCTTGATGAGGTCACTCCTTACTACAAAGGTACCGACCGTTCACAAGATGTATTGGCATACCTATCGCGCTGCTACATAGGGCAAAAGGACTATATCTCTGCTGCCGAATACTATCAGGCATATATCCGCAATTATCCCAAAGGGCGCTATATCATAGAGGCACGCTTTCAAGTAGGCCATTGCTACTATTTGGATGCACCCGATGCACGATTGGATCAAGCTGACACCAAAAAAGCGATTGAGTTTTATACCCAGTTTATAGAATTATACCCAGAGAGTCCATATGCCGAACAAGCATACAAAGAGATGAACGAATTGTATGATAAGTTGGCATACAAAGAGTATCTGAGCGCAAAGTTGTATTACAATCTTGGCACTTATTTAGGTAACAACTACTTAAGTGCTGAGATTGTAGCTAAAAATGCACTCAAGAACTACCCCACTAACAAGTATCAAGAGGAACTCAGTTGGTTGATTCTTCAAGCTAAATACCAACAGATGGTAAACTCCATCGATAGCAAAAAAGAGGATCGTGCGCGCGAGGCGGAGGATGAATACTATAGTTTTACCACCGAATATCCTAATTCAAAGCATATCGCAGCAGCGGAACGAATCAACAAAGAAATAAAAAAAATACTACAATAATATGATTGATTACAAGAAAACAACTGCTCCCAAAACAACCATCACAAGGGACATGAACGAGCTTACTGAGAAAGTAGGCAATGTGTATGAGACCGTAGCAATTCTCGGCAAACGTAGCAACCAAATCAGTATTGCTATGAAGAAAGAACTCGACTCTAAACTGCAAGACTTCTCTATTCCACAAGACTCTGCAGATGAGACTTTCGAGAATCAAGAGCAAATTGAGATCTCTAAAAACTATGAGCAATTACCAAAAGCTACATTGATTGCAACTCAAGAGTTTATTGATGACCAACTCATCTATCGTGGTAGCAACCGCGATGATTTGTTGAAATAAGACCGCACTAAGGTGCTGGGAGACAAGCAACTGTCCTTCAGCAAAGCGATCTAAAATGAATTTAGCGGGTAAACATATTTTAGTTGGAATCAGCGGCGGTATTGCTGCTTACAAGATTCCAGAACTAATCCGCCTACTCAAGAAAGCAGGTGCAGATGTGCAGGTGACAACTACCAAGAATGCCTTGGAGTTTGTCACCTCTCTTACTCTGCAAACCGTCAGTGGTCATAAGGTATATTCGGATGTCTTTGCCGCCATTAACGAACATAGCACAGAACATATCTCCCTACCCGATTGGGCTGACTTGATGATCATCGCTCCCGCAACAGCCAATGTGTTGGGTAAGATGGCACATGGCATAGCTGATGATGCCTTGACTACCACTTTCGCAGCAATGCGAAAGCCCGTGGTGATTGCCCCTGCAATGAATGACAAGATGTATCTATCGCCCGCAACCCAACAAGCCATACGCACCCTATCCGAATGGGACAACATCACCATGCTGGATTGCGCTGATGGTCCTTTGGCTTGTGGTACAACAGGAAAAGGACGTATGCAAGAGATTGACGTACTTGCTGCGGCGGTAGAATATGCTCTAACTCCTAAGACATTGGAAGGCAAACACATACTTATCACTGCGGGACCAACGCAAGAGGCAATCGATCCTGTACGCTATATCAGCAATGCATCTACTGGAAAGATGGGCTACGCGCTCGTGCGCGCGTGTTTAAATAGAGGTGCAGAAGTCACTCTGGTAAGCGGTCCAACACATTTATCGCTAAAAGCATGGCAAGCGTTTTGCCCATTAAATGTAGTAGATGTAGTATCGAGTGCCGACATGTGCAACGCTACCACAAAGGCATTCACACAAGCCGACATTGCCATTATGTGTGCCGCTGTAGCAGATTTCACGCCCTGCCATACCGCCGACAAGAAAATCAAAAAACAGGAATTATCCATTGGCAACTCTCAACTATCAATTGAGTTAAAAACAACTACCGACATTGCAGCTACATTGGGAGCTTCTAAACAAGCACACCAGCGACTGATTGGTTTCGCATTGGAAACGCACGATGAGCACGCCAATGCTGAGCGTAAATTGCAGACCAAGAACCTTGATATGATTGTGCTTAACTCGCTGCAAGACAAGGGGGCTGGATTTGGAGTAGATACCAACAAAGTGACCCTACTCTACGCCGATGGCACAAAAAAAGACCTCCCACTTCTTCTCAAGCAGGAGGTCGCAGATACAATTATCGATTCTATCTAAACTTAATTCTTCAATTTATTCAGGAGACTACCTAGTAGTGATTTATCTTCAGGCTTCTCCTCTACAGTTTCTACAGCAACAGGTGCTTCCTCTGTTTCTGGAGTCCACTCTTGACGCTCCTCTATTGCTCCTAACTGACTTTGCACAAAAGCAATTACGTCATTCAATCCTTCGGTGAAATGAGCAAAATCTTCCTTGTAGAGGAACACTTTGTGTTTCTCAAATTGTGGAGGCTCAGATTCACCTGTTTGTTTGCGCTTGCTCTCTGTGATGCAGAGGTACAAATCTTCATTGCGAGCCTTCTTAACATCTAAATAATAGATACGCTTACCCGCTTTCACCGAACGAGAATACACGATTTCTGGTTCAGTTTTTCCTTCAAATCTACGATTTTCCATCTCTTTAATCTTGCTATTTAATTAAATTTGCGCTGCAAAATTAATATTTTTTTTTCACATACGCAAATTCGTATGCAAGAAAAACTTGTTTTTGTAACATTAACCACATTTAAACAACAAAATCGCTTAACATTTGCTAGTACTAATGTATCTATCTCCCCCACCCCTCTATTCTGCAAAGTCAAAAATACAAATCACTATTTTTATAAAAAAAATAGAAATATTTCTTGCGTATTTAAGAAAAAAACTGTATCTTTGCATGCAAATTTAAAATTTGCACCAAAGATGGCGATTCAACGCAACATAGTACAAATTCCGGCTCTAGTGGATCTTCATGTCCACTTCCGTGAGCCGGGTTTTTCGTATAAGGAGACTATCCAAACAGGTAGCATGGCGGCAGCTGCATCTGGCTATAGCGCAGTCTTCACGATGCCTAACCTAAACCCCGTTCCAGACACAGTTGAGCACCTCCAAGAGCAGCTCGATATTATCCGCCGCGATACTTACACCGGTGTCTATCCTTTTGCGTCCATCACGATGGGGCAGAAAGGAGCAGGAGAGTTGGTTGACTTTGAGGCTTTGGCTCCATATGTCAAAGGTTTCTCGGATGACGGCCGCGGCGTGCAAAGCGAGGAACTTATGCGCGAGGCCATGAAGCGTATTCATGCCGTAGATCGCCTCATGGTGGCTCACTGCGAAGTAGAAGCACTCCTCAATGGCGGCTATATCCACGCTGGCGAGTATGCCAAAAAGAATGGACACCGTGGCATCGTGTCTGAGAGCGAGTGGCAAGAGATAGAACGCGACATCCGTCTGGTAGAAGAGACAGGGTGTCGTTTTCATATATGCCATATCTCCACCAAAGAGTCTGTGGCGCTTATTCGCGAAGCGAAAGCCAAAGGTCTGCCAGTCACTTGCGAGACAGCGCCTCACTATATCCTCCTCACCGACAACGACTTACAAGAAGATGGCAAGTGGAAGATGAACCCACCTCTCCGCGCCGAGGAAGACCGCCTCGCGCTTATTGAGGGTATCAAAGATGGCACCATCGACTGTATCGCCACTGACCACGCACCCCATAGTGCAGAAGAGAAAAGCCGCGGACTAGAGAAAAGCGCCTTCGGTATCGTCGGCTTAGAAACGGCTTTCCCGCTCATGTACACCCACTTCGTCAAGACGGGTATCATTACTTTTGAGCGTCTTATCGAACTCATGTCCACCAATCCTGCTCGTATCATCGGTTTAGACAATACCCAATCGTTTGCCTACTTCGACTTAGATGCGTGCTACAAGATCGACCCTGCGAATTTCCTGTCTATGGGACAAGCCATGCCTTTCGAAGGATGGGAAGTATATGGCAAGTGCGTGAAGACGGTGGTGAATGGGGTGACAGTGTATAGTGTGCAAGGTTAAAAGGCGAAAGGTTAAAGGTTAAAGGTTAAAGGTAATAATTATGAAGCAAAGATTATTTGAAATACAATCCAACGAACAAATAGCTAAGAGTGTCTATCGCATGCAGCTTGGTGGCGATACTACGGGCATTCTTCCTGGCCAGTTCGTGAATATACGCGTACAAGGTCAATTCCTTCGCCGCCCCATCTCTGTCTGCAACATCGCCGACGGCATACTCACTATTATATATAAGGTAGTGGGTGTAGGTACAGAGGCGATGAGCCATTTGCCCATCGGCACTAAACTCGATATACTCACCGTCTTGGGCAATGGCTATGACCTCAGCAAAGCAGGCGATGCACCTCTGCTTGTCGGCGGTGGCGTAGGTGTACCTCCAATGTACATGCTCGCTCGCCAACTCCGCGAAATGGGCAAAGACGTTCGTGTCATCCTTGGCTTCAACACCAAAGACGAAGTCTTCTACGAAGAGGAGTTTCGTGCGCTCGGTTGCGATGTTACCGTCACCACTGTGGACGGCAGCCATGGCGTGAAGGGCTTTGTAACCAACGCCTTAGACGGCAAACAATCCTACTATTACACTTGCGGACCATTGCCCATGATTAAAGCCCTCCTGCAAGCCGCTGGCACTAATGGCGAAGTAAGCATGGAAGAACGAATGGGTTGTGGCTTTGGTGCATGTATGGGTTGCACGATACAAACGACTAAAGGACCAAAACGCGTCTGCAAAGAAGGACCAGTGTTCGCAGCAAGCGAGTTGCTGCTCTAGTTTAGAGAACGCCCTACGGGCTACAGTTTAGAGTTTAGAGGCAAGAATATATGAATAGATTGGAAATTATATTATCAGGCAAAGCGTTAAATAACCCTATCATCCCAGCATCGGGCACCTATGGTTTTGGCGACGAGTTTGCTGAGTTATACGATATCAACTGCCTTGGTGGTATCTCCTTCAAAGGCACCACCCGCGAGGCACGCTACGGCAACCCATTGCCTCGTATTGCCGAGTGCGGTAATTATGGTATGATCAATGCCGTGGGACTTCAAAACCCAGGCGTGGAACATGTCATCGCCCACGAACTTCCTCGCCTCAAGAGCCACTATAACGGCTGCATCGTGGCGAATGTCAGCGGTTTCTCTGTGCAAGACTATGTAGAGACTTGTGCCCTCTTGGACAAAGAACCCATCGACATCCTCGAGGTAAATATCTCCTGCCCTAATGTGCACAACGGCGGTATGGCGTTTGGTACCAGCCCAGAGGCAGCAGCCGAAGTCACAGCAGCGGTTAAGGCCGTGACTACCAAGCCTGTATATATGAAGCTTTCGCCTAATGTCACCGATATCGTAGCCATCGCCAAAGCTTGCGAAGCAGCAGGAGCAGATGGTCTTTGCCTCATCAATACCGTACTCGGTATGCGCATTGACATCCGTCGTCGCCGTCCTGTGATAGCCAACCGCTATGGTGGTTATTCGGGTTCTGGTATCTTCCCATTGGCCCTCCGTATGGTCAACCAAGTGGCACGCGCCACTTCGCTACCAATCATCGGTTGTGGAGGCGTGAGCAGCGCAGAAGATGTGATAGAGATGATGATGGCAGGTGCTACTGCCGTAGAGATTGGCGCAGCCAACCTCACCAACCCAATGGTAGCTAAGGAGATTATCGACCGCCTACCAGCCCTAATGGACGAACTGAAAATAGATAAACTAACAGATATAATTGGAATAGTAAATCATGAATAACAAAGATGTGATCATTGCATGCGATTTCGCTTCGGCAGAAGAGACCTATCGCTTCCTTGACAAAATGGGCGATGTAAAGCCTTATGTAAAGATTGGTATGGAACTCTACTACGCAGAAGGTCCTGCCATCGTGCACGAACTCAAACGCCGCGGACACAAGATCTTCCTCGATCTCAAGCTCCACGATATACCTAATACCGTCAAGAAAGCCATGTCCGTGCTCTCTCGCCTCGATGTAGATATGTGTAACCTCCATGCCGCAGGCACTATCGAGATGATGAAAGCCGCTGTGGAAGGTCTCACTCGCGAGGACGGCACTCGTCCAATCCTTTTGGCTGTCACCCAACTCACCTCTACTAGTGAGGAGCGTATGCACAACGACCTCCTTATCCAAGGAAACATCGGCGATGTGGTGGTTCACTATGCTAAGAACGCACAAACCGCCGGACTAGATGGCGTGGTTTGCTCTCCACTCGAAGCAGGTATGGTGAAAGAGGCATGCGGTACTGATTTCTATACCGTTACCCCAGGTATCCGCTTTGCGGACGGCGTAGTAGGCGACCAAGTGCGTATCACTACTCCAGCCAAAGCCCGCGAGATCGGCTCTGACTTCATCGTCGTGGGCCGCCCCATCACCGCTGCCGAAGACCCTGTAGCCGCTTACCAACGCTGCGTAGCAGAATTCTGCGGATAATAAACCCATAAACTGATAAACTCATAAACGAAAAATAATGAAACAACTTATCGCCGAAGACTTGCTCAAGATCAAAGCCGTCTTCCTTCGTCCTAACGAGCCATTCACATGGGCTAGTGGTATCAAGAGCCCTATCTATTGCGACAACCGTCTTACATTGAGCGACACACAAGTACGCAACGATGTTGAGAACGGCCTCGCTCAATTGATAAAAGAACATTATCCAGAGGCAGAGGTACTTATGGGTACTTCTACTGCGGGTATTGCACACGCAGCCATCACCGCTACAATCCTCGACCTCCCTATGGGTTATGTACGCAGTGGCGCTAAGGATCACGGTCGTGGCAACCAAATCGAAGGTAAACTTCTCCCTGGACAAAAGGTTGTTGTCGTAGAGGATCTTATCTCTACTGGCGGTAGTTGCATTGAGGTGGTAAACGTACTCCGCGAAGCAGGTGCAGATGTACTTGGTATTGTGAGCATCTTCACGTATGGTATGAAGAAAGGTCTTGAGCGTTTGGCTGCTGCCGAGGTGAAGAATGTTAGCCTTTGCGACCTCGACACCCTTGTTGAAGTAGCGGCTGACAAAGCATACATCGCTCCTGAAGACAAAGAGCGACTCATCAAATTCCGCAACAATCCTTCTGACGAGAGTTGGATGAAGTAACTCTAAAAACTAAATTCTAAACATTAAACAGACGATGCGTCATTTAATTGATTCTCCAGATTTGACCACTGCCGAAGTAGATGTGATCATCAATCGCGCATTGGATATCATCAATAATAAGGCTATGTACGCAGAAGCGTGCCACGGCAAGAAACTTGCTACACTTTTCTACGAGCCTAGTACCCGTCCCCGCCTCAGTTTCACGGCGGCTATGATGGAACTGGGTGGTAACGTCCTCGGTTTCTCCGATGCCAAGAGCAGTAGCGTAAGCAAAGGCGAAACGGTAGCCGACACCATCCGTGTCGTTAGCTCTTTCGCCGACATCATTGCTATGCGTCACTACAAAGAGGGTTCACCTCGCGTAGCTAGCGAATATAGTCGTATCCCTATCATCAACGCAGGTGATGGCGGTCATGCACACCCAACACAAACGCTGACCGACCTCCTTACTATCCGTCGTGAGCTTGGTCGTTTTGACCACCTCACTGTAGGTCTTTGTGGCGACCTCAAGTACGGCCGTACTGTTCACTCGCTCATCAAAGCTATGAAGCGTTATGAGGGTGTACACTTTGTGCTCATCTCTCCAGCAGAGCTTCGCTTGCCTGACTATATGAAGCATGAATTAGGCGACAACTACAGCGAATACGCTACTATCGAAGAAGCAATGCCTCTTCTCGATGTTTTATACATGACTCGCGTACAACAAGAGCGTTTTGACGATCCTGCTGAGTATGAGCGTTTGAAAGATGCCTTCATCCTCGATACTGAGAAGATTGCACTAGCCAAAGAGAATATGATTGTTCTTCACCCACTACCTCGCGTCAACGAGATTACCGTAGATGTGGACAAAGACCCACGTGCAGCCTACTTCCGCCAAGTAGAGAATGGTAAGTATGTGCGTATGGCACTTATCTATACTTTGCTCTCATGGCAAGAGAAAGAGCCATCACACAAGGTAGATACTTACATCACAGACCAGCTATGCTCCAACGACCGCTGTATCGTAACCACAGAGCCTGTTGAGCGCAAGGTATATACCGACGCTGATGGTGTTGTTCGCTGCTATTACTGCGACCATGCTTTGTAATTGACAAAAATTGATACTAAAATTGACACTAATTGTCGTTAATAAATACCCCCAAAAAAAGATATGAATTCTCGAATTTTAAACGAAGGCCTCACATTCGACGATGTGTTGCTCGTCCCAGCCTATTCTGAGGTACTTCCTCGCGAAGTGAACCTCAAGTGCCAATTCACACGCAACATCAGCCTCAATATCCCTGTGGTATCGGCTGCAATGGACACAGTCACCGAATCCAAAATGGCTATCGCTATCGCACGCGAAGGCGGTATTGGTGTGATTCACAAGAACATGTCCATCGCCGAACAAGCTGCTGAAGTGCGTCGCGTGAAGCGTGCCGAGAACGGACTTATCTCCGATCCTATCACCATCACAGCTGAGCAAACAGTTGGCGATGCAGAGCAACTCATGCACGACAACCATATCGGCGGTATTCCTGTGGTAGATGCGGAGAACAACCTCGTAGGTATAGTCACCAACCGTGACCTCCGCTTCGAGACCGATTACTCACGCAAGATTGGCGAAGTGATGACCAGCGAGAACCTCATTACCATCAATTCTACCGACAATGAGGTAATCATGGCTGCTCTCCAAGCACACAAAGTGGAGAAACTCCCTGTGGTGGACAACAACGGCAAACTTGTAGGCCTCGTGACCTACAAGGACATCACCAAACTCAAAGATTTCCCTAACGCTTGCAAGGATGCTAAAGGTCGTCTTCGTTGCGCAGCGGGTGTGGGTATCACTCCTGACTTCATGGACCGCGTGGCTGCATTATATAAAGAAGGTGTGGACGCTGTCGTGCTTGACTCTGCACACGGTCACTCCAAGAATATCGTCAATGCCCTCCGCACCATCAAGGCTACTTATCCTAATCTCGATGTAGTAGTAGGTAATATCGCTACAGCGGAAGCAGCTAAGTACCTCGTAGAGAACGGTGCTGACGGTGTGAAGGTAGGTATTGGTCCTGGTAGTATCTGTACCACACGTATCATCGCAGGCGTAGGTGTACCACAACTCACAGCTATCTTCGAAGTAGCTGCTGCTCTTGAGGGTACAGGCGTGCCAATGATTGCTGACGGTGGTCTCCGTTACTCTGGCGACGTGGTCAAAGCCCTCGCTGCTGGTGGCAACTGCGTGATGTGCGGATCAATGTTCGCAGGTACCGAAGAAGCTCCTGGCGACACCATCATCTACAACGGTCGTAAGTTCAAGTCTTATCGTGGCATGGGCTCTATCGATGCTATGAAAGCAGGTTCTGCCGACCGCTATTTCCAAGGCAAAGAGACCAATGTCAACAAACTAGTGCCAGAAGGTATCGTAGGTCGTGTACCATACAAGGGTCATGTAGCTGAGACTATCTTCCAACTCATGGGCGGTCTTCGCTCTGGTATGGGATATGTAGGTGCTCATAACTTAGACGAACTCAAATCGGCTAAGTTCGTGCGTGTCACCGCGGCTGGTATGACCGAGAGTCACCCACACGACATCACCATCACTAGCGAGACTCCTAACTACACACGAGGACAATAATTAATAACCAAGAGCCAAGAACCAAGAGCCAATACCTAATTAGTAACGACTAATCAGACGATAGTATTTAGTCTTTGCTCCTTGCTCTTGACTCCTTATTCAAAAGAATATATGCAAAAAATCATCATTCTCGATCTCGGATCAGAAACTACCCAAGTGATCGGTCGCCGTGTGCGCGAACTGGATACGTTCTGCGAGGTCCTTCCTTACAACAAATACCCAGAGGATGATAAAGACATCATTGGTCTTATTCTTTCTGGCGACAAGGATGCAGTAGAACAACCTGAGGTGCTCCAAAACACCCTCAGCCAATTCTGCTCTTGCATCCCAGTACTCAACATTGCTAAAGGCGAGCAACCTTCGGTAGAGGAGCTTCGTCCATTCGTGCTTGACACTTGCCACAGCGCACAAGACTGGACTCCTGCTAACTTCGTAGAGACTACCGTAGCTCAACTCCGTGAGCAAATCGGCACCGACCGTGTGATTCTCGCGCTATCGGGTGGAGTAGATAGCTCAATCACTGCTGTGCTCCTCAACCGTGCTATCGGCAGCCAACTCACCTGTATCTTCGTCGATCACGGATTGCTCCGCAAGGACGAGTTTGAGAACGTACTCCGCGACTACGAGTGCCTCGGCCTCAATGTGATCGGTGTGGATGCCAAAGCTCGCTTCTATGGCGACCTCGCTGGTGTGACTGACCCAGAGCAAAAACGCAAGATCATCGGCCGCGACTTCATCCAAGTATTCGATGAGGAAGCTAAGAAGATCACAGACGCTAAATGGCTCGGGCAAGGTACTATCTACCCAGATATCATCGAGTCTATCAACCACTCTGGTAAGGTAATCAAGAGCCACCACAACGTAGGTGGTCTGCCTAAAGAGATGAACCTCAAACTCTGCGAGCCACTCAAACTCCTCTTCAAGGACGAGGTGCGCCGCATTGGTCGCTATATGGGTGTACCTGAGCACCTTATCGGTCGCCACCCATTCCCAGGTCCAGGTCTTGGCGTGCGTATCTTGGGCGATATCACTCCTGAGAAAGTACGTATCCTCCAAGAGGCGGACGCTATCTATGTGAACATGCTCCGCGAGTGGAAGGATGAGAACGGCGTTGCGCTCTACGACAAGGTATGGCAAGCTGGTGCAATCCTCTTGAGTACCGTTCGTAGTACTGGTATGAAGGGTGATGTACGTACCTACGAGCATCCTGTAGCTCTCCGTGCCGTGCTCTCTGTGGATGCTATGACGGCTGACTGGGCACGTCTGCCATACGAGTTCATGGCTAAGGTGTCTAACGAGATCATCAACAAGGTGCAAGGCGTCAACCGCGTTTGCTATGATATCTCTGCAAAACCACCCGCAACTATCGAGTGGGAGTAATCCATTATTTCCTTCTTATTATACAACGTATCATTCCTGTTTGGTGAACCTACCAGACAGGAATGATTTGCATTCTATGGGCAAATGTGGCTGGCTATCTATTCGCATACCACTTGGTTATACTATTCCATAATTACGATAGCATATACATGGCAGAACTAATTATATACCATAGTGCCAATGCAATTTCTGCAATAACAATCAAAATCATAATAACATCATCCATAATAATTAATTTTTAAGGGGTTAAACATATATTCATTTCTGAATTCGTTTGCAAAGGTACTGCGTCAAACTGCTAAAACATGTCAGTATATCAAAGAAGATGCAAAAAATGCAGTTTTTTCTAAAAAAAAGTGCTACATGTATTTTTTTTGATATATCGGTTGACAAATCGTCAATAAATGCAATGGCTAGGCAGAAGAAGGATGATGAGTAGGTTAGCATCCTACCGCTCAATGGGTGATTGCTTTTAGTGAAAACGGCTGAGCGAGTTGCCCAGCATGCTCAGCCGTTTGTGTGTAAAATGAGCCACGTATTCCAAAATGGAACATGTGCCAAATTGCTATTTTGGGGAACATAGGGGTCAAATTTGATCCCTATAAGCAAAAAAAGAGCGACACGCAAGCGTGCCACTCTGAATGTTTACACAACGGAATAATCCTTATTGTGTATATCCTTCAAATTTGTTGGTGCAAAGGTAGTACTTTTTATTGAAATAACAAAATATATTCGTATAAATTTGCATATTTCCTATTTTTTCTGTACTTTTGCAGCAGAATTGTTCATTGACATCTTGATAAAACAAGTTGAGAAGGCGCTTATATTCTGCCTCTGATGTTGTGTATTGCATACAAAAGTATCTTTGAAATCCTGATAAAACAACTTGGAACTCGAAGGAATCCTTTCGATAGTTGTTGTGTATTGCATACAAAAGTATCTTTGAAATCCTGATAAAACAACACATTACCAACACCAGACCATCGTACACGCGTTGTGTATTGCATACAAAAGTATCTTTGAAATCCTGATAAAACAACTTGGTTGTATGCCTCGCAACTCAAGAATCCGTTGTGTATTGCATACAAAAGTATCTTTGAAATCCTGATAAAACAACTCCATCACGTTCAGCGATTCCACGCTTATGTTGTGTATTGCATACAAAAGTATCTTTGAAATCCTGATAAAACAACGTGGTGCACTCACCAGTCGCAGCATGATATGTTGTGTATTGCATACAAAAGTATCTTTGAAATCCTGATAAAACAACTCAACTTGTACGGCGAGATGTTAAGGCAGTGTTGTGTATTGCATACAAAAGTATCTTTGAAATCCTGATAAAACAACTTGTGGAACGGACACAAGCCATCGTATGAGGTTGTGTATTGCATACAAAAGTATCTTTGAAATCCTGATAAAACAACATCAGCCGTTGGACAATCATCTGCACAAGGGTTGTGTATTGCATACAAAAGTATCTTTGAAATCCTGATAAAACAACTGTACGTGCAGGGTTTTTAATTGAGGGGGCGTTGTGTATTGCATACAAAAGTATCTTTGAAATCCTGATAAAACAACCCAGCGCGTGACATACCAGCAGACTGCATCGTTGTGTATTGCATACAAAAGTATCTTTGAAATCCTGATAAAACAACTAGTCACCTACAGGATCAGTACCACCACCTGTTGTGTATTGCATACAAAAGTATCTTTGAAATCCTGATAAAACAACGTCGTTTTTCTCCGCGTCACGTGTCAACTGGTTGTGTATTGCATACAAAAGTATCTTTGAAATCCTGATAAAACAACAATATACATATTTGGAATAGTTACTTTGTAGTTGTGTATTGCATACAAAAGTATCTTTGAAATCCTGATAAAACAACCTCACTTTGTGCAGCCATGAAGGATAACATGTTGTGTATTGCATACAAAAGTATCTTTGAAATCCTGATAAAACAACAGTTTCAAGCAATATATCACGATAATTATTGTTGTGTATTGCATACAAAAGTATCTTTGAAATCCTGATAAAACAACTCCATATCTTTTTGAGCAGTTAATAACTGAGTTGTGTATTGCATACAAAAGTATCTTTGAAATCCTGATAAAACAACCTACCGCTTGAGTGTCAAGCACTAGAGATAGTTGTGTATTGCATACAAAAGTATCTTTGAAATCCTGATAAAACAACAAACTATTTATTACATGTTGATTATCAGCAAAATAAAGCAATAATCAGGATTAAAAAACGCAGGCGATTTTTATCGTCTGCGTTTTTGTTTTTATCAGTTTTGTAATCCTAAAATAGTTCCAATTGCTGCACAGGTTGGTGTAATGGTGCCTCGTGTTTGCAGTCAAAGAGTTCCATATCGCCAAACTGCTTGTCTGTTACTCGCATAATACCTACTTTCCCAAACTCGGGCAACATCCGTTTTACTCGCTTGATATGCACATCGGCATTTTCTGCACTAGGACAATGACGCAAATAAATAGAGAACTGAAACATCGTAAAGCCATCCGCCAAGAGATCCTTGCGAAATTTTGCGTACGCTTTCCGCTCTTTCTTGGTTTCAGTTGGCAAGTCAAAGAATACCAACACCCACATAATTCTATATTCGCTAAATCTAGAAGGCACTTATGTAAATTACCCGTTTTGAAAATTTATAACACTTAATAACCTTATTGGCACTTTTATGATATTTTGACTTTCTGCTTGTATCTCGTTGTTTGTCAATTAGTCACAATGTCCACATTGCTCCTGCCTTCCGCTCAACTATCTACTACGCATAAATCTCAAAATCTCTATAAAGTAATTTATATAAGTGCCCTCAACATATAAAAAAACGCACCTAAATAGATGCGTTTACCAATCGGGATAAATAATTTTACGTGCTTCGCCACTAAAGCATTTATACACACTATTAGCGGTTGTTTGAATAGCAATCTGCATAGGACTTCGTTTACCATCTATCAGTACATCTTGGTAGGCAAGCCCTAACAAATCGCGTTTCATCTCGGTATTAAGCTCCGAAATATCTTCATACCGCTTCATCATATATATCACCAATTGATCTACAAAAGGACGATAGGGTTCCATGATATCATCTGCCAAGCAATAAGCATTATAGCGATTGTGGTGATGAATGCCCAAAGTAGGCAGTAGTCCTGCGGCAACTAATGCCCGTGCCACCATAGCTCGTACAATGGCATAGCCATAATTGAGCAGATTGTTAGGTGGATCGCCTTCTTGTCCGCGCACAAAGTCAGGATTATGGAAAACATTGCGCCAATAATATGCAGCTGCGCGTCCTTCTAAATTCTCTACATCACCCGAACGAACAGTCTTTGCCCATGCGAGCATATTCTTATTTTCTACGCCTTGCTCTTCAAGAATAGCCGCTTGCCCAAGAATTTTGCTCGTGACAGTCTGTTGCCACATCTGTTTTTTGAGCGGTTCAGACGCATCTAATTGCTCGCGGAAGCGTTCGTTTTGCAGGTTGTGTCCGTCAAGAGGTAAGTGCAATCCTACAGGTAAATGTTGGTCATTAGTAGTAATGATAGCGCAGTTGTTCTCCAATAGCACTGCCATGAGTGCTTGGGTGATGGTGATTTGCTTATGGTCAAGAATGACGACACCCACATCTTCAATAGGCGCAGTTTTTACACCCTCATGGCGTAGGTTATCGGGTACACCTTTACCATATACCACTTCGGGAATCTCAATGACTATCTGATTGAGTTTCAATTTCAGATAGGCAGGATTGGAGAAACAAAGAATGCGTTTGATCATTTGAATTCTATACTATTAGTTGTGATGTCAAAATCTATTCCTGCAACTAAAAATTTGAGTGTGCTTATTCCACAACGAATCTTTTCTGGTAATTGACCCCAATCTTTTATAGACTCTCCTTTACCTAATTGACTATCTTTTTTAGCTGATAAATGATGTACTAATTTAACTAATGCAGGGCTTTCGAATCCTTGGATGGTATACAATCGTTTAGACAATTCATTATTAGGCATACCTTTCAATTCGTCAATATGATTTTGGTATAATAGTACACTCATACCGCTTCGTAACGCATAAGTCAAGTTCAAATGCTCCTGTTTCTTACCCAAGATAGATTGAGGAATATCTTCCAATCCATATTTTCGGTTTTGACTGATTGCATACAAACTATATGGTACAAATTGCGTAACTTTACCATCTTCGCTTTGATACTTAACCATGTAGGATAAATCGCCAACTTTTGCCCAATATTGTTGTTTATGCTCATGTTTAGATTGGTACGTTTGTGCTTTTACTGATACAGGATTAGTCGTCGTAGCAAAACAACGAATATGGCGAATTCTATTGATTTTGTTTCCATCCTTATCAAGCATATAAATACCTTTTTCACAAGCAGTTTTGAAATCAAGTCCGAGATGTTGATTACGCATCAATTCATATAATGCCTGATCCACAATAACTTTCTCTAGTTCTTCCCAAGTTTTGAATCCAGATGCCGTAGCAGACTCTTTGTATTTCAACGGACAACGAACTACATATTTGATATTATCGGTATCAGGGATGATATTGCCCCTCTCATCTCGCATCATTATTCCGTTAGCATCCAATTTAGGCATAGCCACAGCACCATACCATGTTTCTAGATGCAAAGATCCACGCAAGCTATCGCCTGTTATCCATCGTACATTTTGACCATCTGTTACCACTTTCCCGCGCACACGCTGACGACGACGGGCTGGAGTCAATGTTTGGTCTTTTGACTGATGACGAATGATGATATTATTCTCAATATATGATACAACATTTTCTATACCTTTGATGTCACACGATTTGAGTGCTTTGTTGTATTCATGCTCAACCTGTTGGTATTCTTCTATCTTTCCTAATCGCTGCAATTCCTCTTTCTGATAGAACAATTCCAATAATTTATCTCGCTTGGTATTTGTAGGAATTAGTGTCAGTATGGTTGCGTCAATCGCATGGTGTGAATGTAAGTCACGGTTTTTCTTCTCTTCTAAACTTTGTACACCCAATGCCTTGCGGAAATTAGCAGTCATTTCTCCTCGTTGTACCGTAACATCACCAAATACAGTTTTCAAGAAATGATATGCGTACTTCGTGATTATGCGTGTGTCATTGAGCTGGTTATTGCGGAAAGAGTCCTTCCATTCATCTTTTTTAACGGTAAATCGTGAGACCTTATCTCGCCAATAAGCAAGTTCCATCTCCAACACATGCCTATTAATAATCGCACGATCTTTTGCTTCTTTAGTTGCAGCACTTTTGCTATTGTTGCGTTGAGTGATAATCTGTTTCTCTAGACTTTTAATTTTGTCCATCCATGGCTTAATGTTCTGCAAAATTACTTCGTGCTCTAGCAATTCAGATGGGAAACGATTATTCTTGTATCCATTAAACGCAGTATCACAAATAGTTCTATTAGCCAATGAGTCGTCAAAAGAGATACTTCTAGGTATTGTGTGCTCAATCTCAAACTCATGATTAAGCAGTTGAGACATTGTAATGTTTCTGCCTGTATAGAGACATCTTTTACCCTGTTCCTCCCACAAACGTACTTTATCTATGTCGGTTGATGTAATTTTACTTTCGGGCATATACTGCATCAGGTCTTGACGATACTTGGCATTTTCCTTCTCTCGATCGCGTTGATATTTATTAATAGCGGCACGCCAATTGGCATCATTCATCTCACGAGCCGTTTCTACAACTACGCTAGTATCTGATTCATCTATGATTCCTTGAGTGATTAACTCGTTCAAGGTGTTGCGTAATTGATGTAGCACACGCATTACTACAGGGTTACGGAATACATTGGTAGCTGGACTATCCAATAATTTTACACTGCGGATGATATCTCCATCAACGATTATGCGCCTGATACTTGGATTGTATATATTCACAACTGATGGGTGATACAACATATCTCTATGCTCCAAAATTTTATGTGCATAGTGTGGCTGCACATAATCCATAAAGTTGGTTTCTATCAATTGGATTAACGCATCATCAAGGTGCAAACTATTTACATAATCGCGTTTATGACTGTGGAAAAATTCTTGATACGCTTCTCCTATATTTTGCAGTAACGCATCTTGTTTTTCCTTAGATAGTTGTTTCCAATACTTATACGATAGGGTTTTGATAGTCATTTTTTGTATCGCATCCCAATCGCTATTGTCTAATGTATAATCCGTATTTTGAATCGCGAACTGATCTTCAGGTTCCAATATCTTGTAATCGGCAATCAAATTATTGACTACTTTACTTACTAAACGATTATCTTCAATATGCGCTTTAATACAAGGGTATTCATTAAGGATAGCATTCTTTACTCTATCCCAATTATCACCAAAGATATCTGGCAATTTAGCGAGCAACACCGCATCTGAATAGATATAGCCCTCTTGCAGCATTCGCAGGATATTGCGTATAGCTTTAAGAGATAGTGAAGCATAATCCGTTGTTATCTTACCCCATAGCGATACTATTTTTTTAGTAATCTCATCATCCGCATGCAAATGATTCTTAGCAAATTCCTTAACAAAACTATCTTCTTCTTTGTCCGCATCAAAGCAAACATGCCATAATTCTTCATAATCATATCCCGACAATGTAGCCTGTTGCCAATTATCACCTAACAAATCACGTAGTTTTGCACACACTGGACTACCCGACACACTCGTTTTATCATCATAATTCAATTCACGAATCGAGTTATCCATCTTTTGCAGCCACTTTAACACATCTTTCATTGTGAAGTTCGAAACGCGCACAAAATGATTTTCGTATAATCTTTTACGCAATTCCAATGGTAATTCTCTTACTGCTTTACCTGTATCATCCGAAGTCTTATAGCGCAGATTATTAATGACTGTCCATGCACGGAACTGCTCAAATTCTGGACGGCTAATTGGGCAGCGAGATTTATTCTTCTCTAAGGTACACTTACCTATTGTGCCTTTTTGAGAACGCAATGGGCGTTTGTAGAATATACTACCTTCACCTTTTTTGCGGCTGGTAATATGTGTATAAAATTCGCCGGTGCAATCTAATTGCTCTTGAAACTCAAAAATAGCTTTTATCTCTTGTTCATATTGCGAGCGAACGGCTTGCAGTTCGTTGTTGTCCCTCACGCGAACACCATTCTTCTCCATATGGTAATACGCACAACCAACTGTGGGGCAACCATTTTGCTCCATATATTCCACCAAACCTTTAGCCAGTTTCTCCTCCGACTTTTTGAGCTGATCAGATATTTCATACTCCTCTCCATTTGAGATACTCTCTTGATCTTTCAGCAACTCACCTTTGCTACTTTTAAAACCTCGATGCTGAGCGATATGATACAGTGCACGCCCTAATTTATAACGCTCTGTTGTATCGCTAAAATCAAATTGACGCTCCATCAGTTCCGCACGCAATTGATGGGGACTGCTGTATTCTGGTATTCCGTCGCTGTCGAAATCCAACCGAACCCATTGCTCGAATTGATGAGCCTCAATAGGATATTGGCGTTTTCGACCAGTGACTTTGTCATAAGTGCGCCACTGATCCAATTCATCCATAGTTAAAGGGCAAAATCCATGATTTATCAAGACCTCTAATGTACGCCATATGCGATAGCGGCGAGATTGGTGCAGACGACGAGAACTGCGATATGCAGTGCGTTGAGCAGCATAAGAGAACTCTCCACTCTTACCCGTACCCACTCCTGATGGAAATATAATAGAACTGAAATACTCTAATTGTTGGTCTACTGTACCTGAAATTTGGGTATTGCGAACGCTGATACCGATACTATTAGTACCTAAATCCAAACCTAGAATCTTCTGTTTCATGGTAATTTTGTATTTTTTAGGTTAAAAATTTTGTCGTTTCATTAATTTGTTGTACCTTTGCAGCCAAAAGATACATTTTGTGTGACTTTACACAACAAGGCTATAAGCCGTAGATTTCTCAATCCCGCGTACTCCGTGGGATTTTTTATATCCCAATGCAAAAGTACAGCAAATTTGTTATACTATCAAAAGTTTGTAACATAAATGGTATTTTTTTCTTCCCTTTTTACGTCGGGGAGCGATGGGTTATGTTAGTTAATCTGCTTGCTCCTAATCCACGAGGGGCACGATTAACTTTGTTCTTCGTAGTGTAGCAATTCCGAATAGCCGAACATTTGAAGTCGTGAGTGCACTCACGGGTTGAGTTCCTCGCTCCAGATTGCGCGTACCTTATGATTGTTGTAGAATCGTATGGATTTCTTGTTAATCATGTTTTCTATGCGTCTGCAAAGGTAGTGAATTATTTTGGATTGAGCAAAAAAAATCGCATTTTGGTGCGTTTTTTTGGTGGAGGGTATAGAGGCGAGGGATAGACAGGTAAAGGGGTACGGGGAAAGTACGGGATGGTAATTGAGTGGTAACGAAGTGATAACGAGATGGTAACGAGAAAGAAAGCGGAAAGATGCAGGCAGGAGGCAGGAGTGTGTAATCAACAAGTAAAAAGCAGTATCATTTGAGTAGCATCAACCATAAGCACAAAAAAAGCGCATTGTGGAATGCGCTTTTTAAGTATGAACTATGAGTGATGAGTTACTCCAGAACCTTGAGGGCTTTGCCGACTTTGATGAAGGCCTCAATACCGCGGTCGAGTTGCTCGGTGGTATGCGCCGCAGAGAGTTGCACGCGGATACGTGCTTGCCCTTGAGGCACAACTGGGTAGTAGAAGCCTGTCACATAAATACCCTCCTCTTGCAATGCAGCAGCGAACTCTTGGCTGAGTCGTGCATCGTACAACATCACGGCGCAGATAGCTGACTCCGTTGGCTTGATATCAAAGCCCGCCGCCTTCATCTTGGCGATGAAGTACTCGGTATTGGCATGCAAGCGGTCTTGCAACTCGTTGCTACGAGTCAAAATCTCGAAGGTCTTCAATCCTGCCGCAGCAATCAGCGGAGGGATAGAGTTGGAGAAGAGGTATGGACGGCTGCGTTGACGAAGCAAGTCAATAATCTCCTTCTTACCTGTGGTAAAACCACCTACTGAACCACCAAAAGCTTTACCTAATGTACCAGTAATAATCTCAATCTTACCGCGGAGGTCGTAGCGCTCGGTCACACCATGACCTGTCTTACCTACCACACCCGCAGAGTGGCTCTCATCCACCATCACGAGGGCATCGTATTTCTGTGCCAGTTCGTAGATCTTATCCAGTGGGCAGACATTACCGTCCATAGAGAACACGCCGTCGGTAGCGATGATGCGGAAGCGTTGTGCTTGCGCCTTCTTGAGTTGCTCCTCGAGGTCTGCCATATCGCCATTGGCATAGCGATAACGCACTGCCTTGCAGAGGCGCACGCCGTCGATGATAGAGGCGTGGTTGAGTGCATCGGAGATGATAGCATCTTGGTCGGTCAATAGAGGTTCAAACAAACCACCATTGGCATCAAAACAAGCCGCATAGAGGATGGTGTCCTCGGTGCCGAAGAAGTCGGAGATGGCTTGCTCCAATTGCTTGTGGGTGTCCTGCGTACCGCAAATAAAACGCACAGATGCCATACCATAACCACGCGCATCCATACGGTCTTTGGCCGCTTGGATGAGTTCAGGGTTGTCTGCTAAGCCAAGGTAGTTGTTGGCGCAGAAGTTGATGACATCCTTGCCGCCTTCCACCTGAATAGCAGAGGACTGAGGGGTAATGATTACTCGTTCGTTTTTATACAATCCTGCGTCCTTGATTTCGGTCAGGATGGTTTGTAAATGTTTCTGAAAATCTGAATACATATTTTATGTTTAGTGAACGGCGCAAAGCGCCTACTGTTTAGTGTCAAGTTATACAATACCTTGCTCGAGCATGGCTTGTGCCACCTTCATGAAGCCAGCGATGTTAGCGCCCTTCACATAGTCGATAGTGCCATCGGCTTGGCGACCGAACTTCACACATTGCTCGTGGATAGATTGCATGATATGGTGGAGGCGTGCATCTACCTCTTGTGCGGTCCAAGAGAGGTGTTCGCAGTTTTGTGTCATCTCGAGGCCAGAAGTAGCTACACCACCTGCGTTCACTGCCTTACCAGGAGCAAAGAGTACGCCGTTGTGTTGGAAGTAGTGGATAGCGCCTGGTTGGCAACCCATGTTACTTACCTCGCAGCAGCACCAGCAGCCGTTGGCCTTGAGTTCCTTAGCATCGTCCTCGCTAAGCTCGTTTTGGAACGCACATGGGAGAGCAATATCGCAAGGTACAGACCATGCTTTCTTGCCAGCGGTGAAGTGAGCCTGTGCAGGGAACTTATCTGCCATATCTTGCACCTTGTTGCGGTTGCTTGAGCGCATAACAAGCATATAATCAATCATATCAGCGGTGATACCCTCTGGGATAGCGCATACGCCGTCAGGACCAGAGATAGCTACGACCTTAGCACCGAGTTCGGTAGCCTTTTGTGCAGCACCCCAAGCCACGTTGCCGAAGCCAGAGATAGCCACGGTCTTGCCCTCGATACTTTTGCCTGCCTCGTGGAGCAAGTGCTCGGTGAAATAGAGTGCACCATAGCCCGTTGCCTCTGGACGGAGGATAGAGCCGCCCCATGTCATGCCTTTGCCAGTGAGCACGCCAGTGTGGTATTGGCGAGCCAATTTTTGGTACATACCATTGAGGAAACCAATCTCGCGGCCACCTACGCCTACGTCACCTGCAGGAACGTCGGTATCCACACCGATATTGTGCCAGAGTTCGAGCATGAACGCTTGGCAGAAACGCATGATCTCTGCATCCGATTTGCCTACTGGATCGAAGTCAGAACCACCCTTTGCACCACCCATAGGGAGCGTGGTGAGGGCATTCTTGAAGGTTTGCTCAAAGCCCAAGAACTTGAGCATGGATGGGTTAACAGCTTTATGGAAACGCAATCCGCCCTTGTAAGGACCGATAGCTGAGTTGAATTGCACACGATAACCGAGGTTGGTTTGCACCTCGCCTTGGTCGTCCACCCATGTCACGCGGAAGGTGAAGATACGATCTGGCTCTACCATACGCTCTACGATCTTGGCTTTCTCATACTCAGGATGTTGGTTGTACACTTCCTCGATGGATACAAGGACTTCTTCTACGGCTTGCAAATACTCTGCCTCGCCTGGATGCTTTGCAGCAAGGTGCTGCATGATGTCCGTTACTTTCATTGTAGTAGTATTTATTGGTTTGTTTTATAGTCAGTTATATGAATTTTGTAGTCTTATAACAACTTTTTACCCCGCAAAGGTACAAAAAAAATCGTATTTATGCAAAAAAAAGGAATGAAAATAATGAAATTTTATTTTCAAGCGAATCTTTCTTGCATATGTACTTTTTTTGTAGTACCTTTGTACCCGAATTTGCTGCTTGTGCAACATCATATTGCACAACCATAGGCTAAGTAAAACAATATTACACAAAATATATTATGGCAGACGATAAAAAAATTATTTTCTCAATGGTGGGAGTCAGCAAAAGCTTCTCACCACAAAAACGCGTACTCAACAACATCTACCTCAGTTTCTTCTACGGAGCAAAAATCGGTATCATCGGTCTCAATGGTGCAGGTAAATCTACCCTACTCAAGATTATTGCAGGTATTGAAAAGAATTACGAAGGTGAGGTGGTATTCTCTCCCGGCTACAGCGTAGGCTATCTAGAGCAAGACCCACAATTGGACCCAGAGAAGACCGTACGCGAATGCGTACAAGAGGGTGTGCAACCTATCATGGACATGTTGGCTGAATACGACGCTATTAACATGGCATTCGCCGAGCCAGATGCTGATTTTGATAAACTACTTGCTCGCCAAGCAGAGCTGCAAGACAAACTTGACAGCGTGGACGCATGGAATATTGACACACGTCTCGATCGCGCAATGGATGCACTCCGCTGTCCAGCAGATGATGCACTGGTAAAGCACCTATCTGGAGGTGAGCGCCGCCGTGTGGCATTGTGCCGTCTGCTGTTGCAACAACCTGATATTCTGCTCCTTGATGAGCCTACCAACCACTTGGATGCCGAATCTATTGATTGGCTTGAGCAACACTTACACCAATACGCAGGTACTGTGATCTGTATCACCCACGACCGCTACTTCCTCGATAATGTAGCAGGCTGGATTCTCGAATTGGATCGTGGCGAAGGTATTCCATGGAAGGGCAACTACTCTTCATGGCTCGACCAGAAGACTAAGCGCATGGCTCAAGAAGAAAAACAAGCAAGCAAGCGTCGTAAAACCCTTGAGCGCGAGCTCGAATGGGTGCGCATGGCACCTAAAGCCCGTCAAGCTAAAGGAAAAGCTCGTCTCGCAGCCTACGACCGCATGCTTAACGAGGAGCAAAAGGAGCGCGAAGAGAAGCTGGAAATCTTTATCCCTAACGGACCACGTTTGGGTAATAAGGTCATCAATGCAGAGGGCGTGAGCAAGGCATTTGGCGATAAACTTCTGTTTGAGGATTTGGACTTTATGTTACCACCTAACGGCATCGTGGGTATCATTGGCCCTAACGGCGCGGGTAAGACTACCCTATTCCGTATGATTATGGGCATGGAGCAAGCCGACAAGGGCACATTCACCGTGGGTGAGACCGTGAAAGTGGGCTACGTGGACCAAGTGCACTCGAACATCGACCCAAACAAGAGTGTATATGAGACTATCGCTGAAGGCACCGAATATATTCGCGTAGGCGGACGCGAGGTGAACGCACGTGCATATCTCAGCCGTTTCAACTTCACAGGTGCGGACCAAGAGAAGAAGTGCGGTGTGCTCTCTGGTGGTGAGCGCAACCGTCTCCATTTGGCATTGACCCTCAAATCGGAAGCTAACGTACTCCTTCTCGATGAGCCTACCAACGATATTGATGTGAACACCTTGCGTGCATTGGAGGAAGGTTTGGAGAACTTTGCAGGTTGTGCAGTAGTTATCTCCCACGACCGTTGGTTCCTTGACCGTATTTGTACGCATATCCTTGCTTTTGAGGGCGACAGTAAGTTGTACTGGTACGAAGGTAGCTACTCTGAGTATGAGGCACACAAGAAGATGCGCCTTGGCGAAGATGCCAGCGAGCCTAAGCGTATTCGCTATCGCAAATTGGAATAAGTTGCGTTGGTTGCTATAGCCGAATCAGTCGCGAACATTGATGCAAGCTGAATGTGGCTTTAGCTGTTGTAATGAATAATACAATAAATGCACCCCGCAAGGTGCATTTATTGTGTTATCTATAGCGTAGCAATCTACTAACCAATCTGTTGCTCGTACTCCTTCATGCAATCTACAAGGGCTTGTACACCTTCGAGGGTCATAGCATTATAGGTACTTGCACGGAAGCCACCTACGAGGCGGTGTCCCTTGATACCTACCATACCTTTGGCAGTAGCGAACTTAAAGAAATCGTCTTGCAAGTGTGCGTACTCTGGTTTCAGTACAAAGCAGATATTCATCATAGAGCGGTCCTCTTTGCGGGCTGTACCCTCGAAGATCTTGCTCTCGTCAATAGCCTTGTAGAGCAATTCTGCCTTAGCCACATTACGCTCCAAAGCAGCTTGCAAGCCGCCATTAGCTTTCAACCAACGCAGGGTGAGCATAGCGGTATAGATTGGCAATACAGGAGGAGTATTGAACATACTGC
Organism: uncultured Bacteroidales bacterium; assembly: GCA_937901225.1. Classification (GTDB taxonomy): domain Bacteria; phylum Bacteroidota; class Bacteroidia; order Bacteroidales; family Paludibacteraceae; genus Colicola. The sequence continues at coordinate 27,657 of CALCGX010000078.1, forward strand.
CATTCTCCACATGAGTGCGGTAATCCAACATCGTTGGAATATAGCGTGTCACCTTGCCGAGGAATGCCTCTTTCACAATCACGAAGGTCACACCCGCAGGCGCGAGGTTCTTTTGTGCGCCACCATAGATGATGTCGTATTTGCTTACATCAATAGGGCGAGCCAAGATGTCTGAAGACATATCGGCGATGAGAGGTACGTTGCCTTTCTTGTCGTAGATGGCTTGGAGTTTCTCGTCAGAGATCTCGGTACCATAAATGGTATTGTTGGTCGTGATATGCAGATAATCCGCATCTTGTGGTACTTCGAAATCCACAGGGATATGGGTGAAGTTCTCCGCAGCAGAGGTAGCTACCTCTACTACTTCACCGAAAGCCTTTGCCTCTTTGATGGCTTTCTTCGACCATACGCCTGTGTTGAGGTAAGCTGCTTTGTGCTCTAGGCAGTTGAAAGGCACCATGCAGAATTGCATGCTGGCACCACCGCCAAGGAAAATCACGCGGTAGCCCTCTGGGATACCAAGCAGCTCTTTCATCAGTGCTTCTGCCTCATCCACAACAGGTTGGAAATACTTAGCACGGTGAGAGATCTCCAGGATACTCAAACCCTCGCCTTGAAAATCGATTACAGCCTCTGCTGTTTGCTTGATGACTTCTTGTGGCAGGATACTTGGTCCTGCGTTGAAATTGTATTTCTTCATGGTTATTTATGGTTTTTCGTCATTTTCCAGTTACTCTTTGCGCCTTCGATAATCTCAGTGTCGGCTTTCTTGACAGCCTCTTTGATGGCGTCTTTGACCTTTTTAGCAGCACCTTTGACATCGGTGATAATTTCCTCTACGAGGTCAGCTTTCTCTACCCAGCATAGTGCATCACCTTTGACGGCTGTAGCGCCTTGCTCCTTCTCGATAGAAACGACACGGCAGTGCTCAAACGCACGGATTGGTTCGATACCATGAGGTGTTTGCAAGTAGCAAACTACATCGCCTTGCTTGTAGAATGTACCCAATGCAGGTGCCTTGCTATCCTCGTTGAAGTCGAGTTCCCACATCACCTTACCCGAGAGGGTTGCCTCTATTGGCTCGGCATTAGGATGAAGAATGGCGCGTTTGTCGGCTGCAGAAAGGAACTTAACTGGTTGACCTGCTTGTGCGGCTTTCTCCATGCGCTCGAGCAAGTCCTTATTGAATTGCTCCTTGGCTTGACCCGACTTATACTCACGGTATTGCTTCTCGTGCATAGCGAACTCAAAGAGTTCCTCATCGTCTTGACCGCGGTCCCAACCGTTCTTCTCCATCTCAGCGATGAATTGTGGCAATACATCGGGATAGAGGGCTTGTGGATCGTCGGTATAGAACTCCATATTCTTCTCTTTGGCCAGTTCGATGATCTCAGGAGCAAGTGTGCCAGGGAGTTTACCCGACTTACCAAGGATCATACCCCACATAGCAGGGTCCATGCGTGTGAATGGTTTCTCACCCATAGATTTGCTATAGAGGTTCATCAGCGCGGCGTTCTTTACATATTGTGAGAATGGCGTTACGAGACATGGAGTACCGAGCATAGGCCAGATACGTTGTACTTCGTCGAAGAGTTCTACAAGGAGTTCATCTTCACTGAGTGCTGCTTGTCCGCGTTTCACGAGGTTGGCGTTGATAGCCGCATGCATACCCTTGAGGTCAGCCATGAGCGAACCCATCATACCACCAGGAAGACCACAACCTACAAGAAGTGAAGAAATCTTCGAGTTGCGAGGATCGATCCAGTAACCGAGGAAGTCGTCAATAAACTCTTGAGTGAGCGAACGCGCCTCCATGTATGCCTTCATGTTGATGTCCTTTACCAAGAAACCAGCATCTTTGAGCATAGATTGAATGGTAATCACGTCAGGGTGCACCATACCCCAACTGAGTGGCTCCATAGCTACATCGAGGACGTCGCCACCTGCTTTAGCCACCTCTAGCATGCTGGCTACGGAGAATCCAGGGCCTGAGTGACCATGGTATTGGATAATGATATCAGGGTGTTTCTCCTTGATAGCAGCCACAATGGTACCAAGCATTGCTGGACGACCGATACCTGCCATATCCTTGAGGCAAATCTCTTGTGCGCCATTGGCGATGAGTTCCTCAGCGAGGTTGATATAATATTCTGCGTTGTGCACTTGCGAGTAGGTGATACACATGGTCGCTTGCGCGGTCATGCCAGCCTCTTTAGCCCATTTGATGGAAGGTATGATATTGCGAGGGTCGTTCAAGCCGCAGAAGATACGAGTGATATCCACGCCTTGGGCATGCTTCACTTTATACATCAGTTTGCGTACATCTGCAGGCACAGGATTCATGCGCAATGCATTGAGACCGCGGTCGAGCATGTGGGTCTTAATACCTACCTCATTGAAAGGCTTGGTGAAGGTGCGTACTGCTATATTGGGATTCTCGCCATAGAGTAGATTCACTTGTTCGCTAGCACCGCCATTGGTCTCTACGCGGTCGAAACAGCCCATGTCAATAATCACAGGAGCAATCTTTGCCAACTGATCTTTGCGTGGCACATACTTGCCACTACTCTGCCACATGTCGCGATAAACAAGGGAGAATTGAATTTCTTTTTTAGCCATATTGTATTTAGTTTTAAGGGTTCAAATAATTAAAGTTTTATCTTCAAAGATTTCAAAAACGCAAAGTTTTATCCATTTCTAACAATTATCGTGCAAAGATAGTGCTTTTTTTCGACATATGCAATAGTAGTAATTAAAAAAACAAAAAATGGACATATAAACGCAACGTAAAAGTAACAAATTAAGGGAATAAATTAAGGAAGTGCGCATATTTTTTAGAAAAAATTTGTGTATGTAAAAAAAAAGCAGTACTTTTGCAGCCGAATTAGGGTAAGTCCTACACGACCAGCTCCCTCTGAACTCCCCCAGGTCCTGACCGAAGCAAGGGTAAGAGGTTGTAGCGGTGCGATGTAGTCAGCTTACCCTTTTTTTGTAACATAGCGAGAAAAAGGATAAGAAGTTTTTAAAGTTTAAAAGTCTTAATAGGGATATTACGAAGTGCTGGAGCAGTTTATCAAAAATAGAATTATAGCGAGTCTTTCATTTATGCCAAATGAAGGACAAAATGCGTTGTTGGATAAATTGAGTCGCTTTATTATTTCTCCTGTTGAGCGCAAGGCATTTATCCTATTGGGCTATGCAGGAACAGGTAAGACGAGCATGATGGCAGCATTGGTGCAAACATACAAGGAATTGCAACAAAAAGTAGTGCTTTTGGCTCCCACTGGACGTGCAGCGAAAGTACTTTCGCGCTACGCGCGTACGCCAGCGTATACCATACATAAGTTCATTTACCGTCAGAAAAAGTTGGGCGAGGAAGTATTTAGTCTAAACGACAACTTATACAAAAACACACTGTTTATAGTGGACGAATCCTCAATGATTAGTGGCATCCGCGATAATCAGACTTTTGGTTCTGGGATCTTATTGGATGATTTAGTGAAATATGTGTATAGCGGTGATGGTTGCAGCCTATTGCTGCTGGGAGATAATGCGCAGTTACCTCCAATAGGCACAGAATTGTCCCCTGCGCTACGCGAGGAATATATGGCGAAGTATAGTTTGAACATCACCACTCACACACTGACTGAGGTAGCTCGTCAGGCACTTGACAGTGGTATTCTGAGCAACGCAACCACCTTGCGTCATGTAGCATTAAATCCCCATAATTCAGCAGGAAAAGACATGTGGGGATATTTGCAACAAAGCGCTGATTTAGAAATGATTAGCGGAAGCGATTTTATCGAAAAGATTGAAGAATCATATCGCGATATAGGGGCAGAGCAAACAATTATCCTGACCCGCACAAATAAGCGTACCAACATTTACAATCAAGGCATTCGCGCACGAATTCTCTGGCGTGAAGAAGAGATTGAGAATGGGGATAGATTAATGGTGAGCAAAAATAACTATTTTTGGACAGAGAAGTATGAGAGTTTGCCTTTTTTAGCGAATGGTGATATGCTGGAAATCAGCCGTTTGCGCAATATACGCGAGATGTATGGTTTTCACTTTGCAGACGCCCAATTGCGCGCATTGGATTACGATTGGGAGATAGATGCTGTGATTTGGCTTGATACGTTGCATAGCGACTCTCCAGAGATGAATAATGGCTTGCATCGAGAACTGTTTGGGCGAATCGCAGAGGATTATCCCGAGTTGGCTCACAACAGGAAGAAACTGATTGAAACCATCTATCAATCACCTTATTATAATGCCCTGCAAGTACGTTTTGCATATGCCGTAACGGGACACAAATCGCAAGGTGGGCAGTGGAAACATGTGTATATAGACCCTTACAAAGGCGGCGAATTGCATGCGGATGAAGAAGGTTTTTACCGTTGGCTGTACACTGCTGTCACACGTGCTAGCGAAAAAGTTTATTTCATAAAAAATGAATAAACACTTGCATAATTCAAAAAAAAGTTGTAATTTTGCAGGCATTTTTATGCGAAATAAGGCAGAATTAACAAAAAAACAACAAAATATTATGAAACGTAACATTTTCAGAGTGTCATTGTGGTGCGGGATATGCATGGCTATGGCATTAGTTGGTTGTAAAGCCGATGTGGATTTAGGTAACATCGATACGACAACCAAAGTGGAAGCAAATTTAGCATTGCCTATTGGATCAGTAAATGCTACCCTTGGCGATTTCGTTGGCGATGGTACTTGGGGCATCTATGTTGAGGAATTGGATAATGGCTATGCATTAGCGTTCAAAGACACATTTTCTTGGGTTCGTCCGTTCCACAACGTGAACCTGAGTCAATATATCAGTAGAAAAACACTACCAATGAAGGTATATGATAAGTTAGAGAACTTACCATTTTTTATCGATGGGAAAATTACTGGTAATGATCACTATACCATTCCGTTAGAATTTCCATTGACATTACACCTGAATGGCATTAACAACGATGAAGATTATCAGCGATTGGATAGTGCCTTGATTAAAAATGCAAGTTTTATAAGTACCATTTCTCGTAAGAACTTACCATTAGATTGGGATTGGGTAGAAAAAGTTACCATCAAGTTAGGTGACGCATTTACTCGTCCTGATGGTAATATTGTCACTGTTTATCAAAAAGGTGTAGGTAAGCAATATGGCTACGACCAAGACATACCGATTAATGTGGATGAATTCTCAATGAATTTGATGAAAAATCGCCATCCTAGTAAATGGGAAGATTTTCGCGGTAATGTGGTAGATTCCTGCAATTTCTTAATTACGATGTATATCAAAATCCCATCTTCGGCAGGTCAAATAACAATACCTAAGGATGCTGAATTCCAATATAAGTTAGGAGTTCAATTCATTGACTATTACGCAGTTTGGGGAATGTTTAAAGCAAGTGGTGATATGTCGGATAACAATGAGATTGTATTGGAAGAGGAATGGGATGGTTATCGTTCATTAGGTGACTTTAAGTTGCCTTTAGCAGATCCTCGTATTGATGTGAGTATCACAACACAAATTGCTGGCGCATTGGTATTGCATGGTGATCATTTGTATGTCATAGGATCTGATGGCGATACAGTACATGCCACCTTTAATGATTCCCGCGAATTATACAAATACTATACTCCAAGCGAATATCTATCACTAAATAGTTCTATTGGTGATTCTGCCACAATGCATTTATTGTTTGACAAGGATAGGGCTCGTGGACGCCTTGATCAATTGTTCACTGTACATCCAGAAAAGATTGGTTACAAATACTCTGTGGACTTTAACCGTCAAGAAACACCACAAATTCGTATTGGTAATAATGCAGGTATTCGACTAGATGCTGCATGTACAATTCCGTTTGTATTCAACGAAGGTATAGCACTTAGTTATTCCGATACTATCACAGACATTGATTTGAGTCAATTGCGATTGGATTCACTATTGGCTAACGTCCAAGTTATTGATACGATAGGAGAAGCTACCTTGAAATTGGCTCTTGGCATTGAAAATGGTATCCCACTACAATTCAAATTAGTACTAAATTGTTTGGATTCGTTAGGAAATCTGCTGAAGGATCCCGAAGATATGACCAAACCATTCCGCATCACAGGTCAAGATACAATCCTGATTGCATCTTCTTCTTATGAAGAAAATAATGACCACACTTGGACACCTAAACCTATTAAGACCACACAAATCATCACAGTAACTGAAGAACTGTTAAATACATTCTCTCAAGTCAAGAGCATTGTATTGGAATTATCTCTGGATGATGAGTCTTTGCAAGAAGCTTACAAAAACGGATTACCAAACATTCGATTAACAGATACTCAAAATTTGCGTATAGGCATTGGTGTTGGTGCAAATATCAAAGCTCTTTTGAATCTTGATGGCTTAACAGAGTCAAACAATCAACCACAATAATATTTAGGAGGACAAAAGTATGAAAACAACATTTCGTAATTTATTGATAGCGGTTCTCCTGATGAGTACCTCTATTGCTAGTGCTCAACAAGTGAATACATTGTATTTCTTGGAAAATGCACCAATGCGTCATATCATCAACCCTGCATTTCAACCAGTGAGTAAAGTGTACGTAACTCTCCCAGTTATTGGTTACACAAGCTTATGGGCTGGCAATAATGCCTTTACCATGCAGGATCTTATATTCAAAGATGCCATTACGGGCAATACGATTACTCCACTCCACCCTAATGCTAATCCCAATTGGTTGGATAAGAAACCTAATACTGTTCTTTTCGATACCGATGTGTATCTTAATCTTTTGGGCTTTGGTTTCCGCATCAAAGACTTTGGATATGTACATGTGAATATATCCGAGCATATTATTGGAGGTATAGGGATTAGCAAATCATTGTTTGGTTTGAATAATTTGACATCTGGTACGATTGGTCCGCTCTCACTTGGAGCAAACATGACGGCATATACTGACTTTGCATTGGGTTATTCACACAAGATTAATGACCAATGGACAGTCGGTGGAAAATTCAAATTCTTAGTTGGACAAGCTTATGTAGGTGCAAACATCAATGATTTGACAATTCAAACAGGCTATGAAGAGCTCATAGCCACAGCCAAAGGTGAACTCATTGCAGCAGCTCCTTTGATGTGGGATCAATTGCCAGAAAATGTTGAAAATTTATCCGATATGGATATTTCCTCATTAGTAAGCAATAATATTACAGACTTTGTCAAACCTGCTGGTTTAGGTGCTGCATTGGATTTAGGTATGACATACAAGCCTATTGAGAACTTGCAAATCACTGCCTCTGTAACCGATCTTGGTTTTATTCGTTGGACTAATCTTGCACAAGGAGCACTCTCTGTAGATACTAGCTTTGTGGGAGTGAATTTACAACTAAAGGATTACCTATCAGATGGTGTACTGCAAATGGATAGCTTAGGCTCTGCTTTGACCAATGAGTTTGCGGGTTATACAGATGCACTGCAAATTGAAGGTTTTAAAACAGGCAAGCCTGCAGCACGCATGCTTACAGCTAACTTGAATATAGGTGTGGATGCTAATTTCTGGGAAAACCGCGTAGGTGTAGGTCTGTACTCACGTACACGTTTCTACAACAACGCAGTGACAGAAGAGCTGACCTTTGGTGCCGCTTTCCGTCCATTCAACTGGGTTAACCTGGCTGCATCCTATTCGTTTATCAATGGTCATTGGAGCAATATCGGTGCCGCATTGTCGCTTGCGCCATATGATGGTTTGATGCTGACATTGGCAACCGATTATATCCCAACAACTTATGCAAAAGCAGCAGCTGAAGATGTTAAATTATCTATTCCTTATAAGACACCTGGACTGAACTTATCCTTTGGTGTTGCAATCGTAGTAGGTACTAATCCAAAGAAGAACAAAGATGCTGACCAAGATGGTATTTTTGATTTGTTTGATGCATGTCCGGGTACTCCTACTAACGTGCGCGTAGATGAGGTAGGCTGTCCACTGGATGCCGACGGCGATGGTAACTATGAAACCACCGCACTGCAGCTGCTGATCTACGCCCATGAGGAACTTTACGGCGGTGATTGGGGCGATGTGAACTTTGATGCCCTTCCCGGCAGTTCTTATTTTGCAGGAGGCATCTTTGGCTTTACCGAAAATCTGGTGTATTTCCTCAACGGTGATTTCCCTGTGGATGAGAGCCAGGAATCCGATTTTATGACCGTGGGCGCAACCTCCGACCGGATCGTGCTGGAAGCCGGTGACTTCCTGGATGTAGCCAGCTTTGAATGCTACAGCTTCCTTTGGGATCAGCTCGGTGGCTTCCATCTGTTTGCTGACCCGGATGGCAACTATGTCCATGACTATACCGCAGCAGCGGGCGAAGCGCTGTCTGTGAAGCTGAAGCACTCCTTCTGCGATCTGATGTTCGGTAACTCCTGGGTGAAGGATGCCACCGACTATGAGGTTTACTACGGTGCTACCTTCGGTGAGGCAGAAGGCTCTGTGACCACCGACGAAAATGGCAACGCACAGATCATGTTCCCCGCTGCCGGTACTTACTATGTTTGGTGTGATGGCGGTATGGGTTGCGATGACGGCACCCATGGTTCCTGTGCGCACTACAGCGAATATTATGAGCCTTGTATCGTTTCTTCTCCCGCTTATGCCAAGGTGACCGTTACCGGCGCAGAGGAGCCTGAGCAGCCTGAAAATCCCCGTCAGCCCCAGGATGTTTCCGCAGTTCTGAACGCCACCATGGCCATGCAGGCAGCCACTGTTGCAGAACCTTCCTTTGGCACAAATTATGGTGAGTGGACAGTGTTTGGCCTTGCCCGTGGTGGCTACTTTGCAAATGACAGCCAGTATTTTGCTGACTACTATGACCGTATCGTAGAGTATGTCAACACCACCGCCGCTGAAGTCGATAAGAGCGGCGCACTGGACAGCAACAAATCCACCGACAACTCCCGTTTGATCATGGCGCTGGCTGCCATCGGCAGAGATGCCACCTCTGTGGGCAACTGGGATCTGGTGGAGGCTTACAGCGCAAACGGCATCAACTGGATCCGCAAGCAAGGTATGAACGGCACCATCTGGACCCTCATCGCCCTGGATTCCGGAAACTATGAAACCAGCGATCCCACCATCCGTCAGCAGTGTGTGGATGCTATCGTTTCTGCACAGCACAACGATGGCGGTTGGTCTTTGGTTACTGCCAAAGCACAGCCTTCCAATGTGGACATCACCGGTATGACTCTGACCGCTCTGTACCCCTATCGGGATCAGCCTGCGGTAGCCGCAGCTTGCGAAACTGCATTTAACTGGCTGTCCGAAAGCCAGCTGGACAACGGCGGCTTTCCCTATGGTCAGGGCGAAACCTCTGAAAGCTGTGTGTGGGCCATCGTTGCTTGTGCCACTTGGGGCATTAACCCCGATACCGACTCCCGTTTTATCAAGAACGGCAATTCCCCCATCGATAACCTGCTGACTTATTACCTGGAAGATCAGGCTATGTTTGAACACGGCAGAGGCGCAGGTGCCAATGCTATGGCCACCGACCAGGCTACTTATGGTCTCGTTGCTTATGACCGCCTGGTGAAGGGCAAGACCATGCTCGACCTGTGCTGCTACTCCGGCGGCTTCTCTATCTACTCCAAGCTGCATGGCGGTGCTGCCGAGGTGACGGCTGTCGACCTGGATGAAAAGGCTATTCTCATGGCCAAGCGCAATGCCAACAAGTGGTATCTGGGCGGCATGACAGCAGAGCGTAAGGAACCATTGGAGATGGACGTTGTTCTGGACTTCCTGCCCGAGGGCAAGACCTATAAACTGACCTCCTTCGAGGATGGTGCTAATGCCGACAGACAGGCAATGCACTATACAAAAAATGTCCGCGAGGTTCGCAAGGGCGATACCGTCAAAATACGCATGGTTCGTAATGGTGGATATGCGGCTTCTCTCGAGGCATTGTAGGAAA